>CAVAPG010000097.1:0-6204 GCA_963590435.1 bacterium | reverse complement strand
CCGACATGAATATTCCATGCGCCGGTAACTATCTGAACAGGCTCACTCTGCCCGATGAGCCGCAAGAGCTAAGCGTGTGGTATGTCAATGACGATGCGCTGTGGTCCGGCTTTAATGCAATGTGCGATGAGTATAATGAGACCGACGGGGCCGATTGCAATATTACAATAAAAGCAGTAGCTTTTGATGATCAGACATCGCTTTATGAGAGTGTCTGCGATGCGATTGAGACAGACGGGCAATTGCCGGACATACTTGCATGTGATACGGATTTTGCCGCATATCTTGATGATGAAAAAAAGCTTGCTGACATGGATAAGATGTTCGGCGACTGGGATACATCCGGATACAACAAGGAAATGCTCACCGCAGCTAAAAGCTCAAACGGACTTGTTTCCGTTCCGATTGCGGCAGAGACAGATGTTTTTGTTGTAAACACTGAGCTGTTTTCCGATTCGGAGGCAATATCAAGCTTTGAAAAGCTTTGTTCGGTTGCCGATGAATACTACAGCCGCAATTCGAAGAGCTTTTTCACTATATCTGATTATTCGCTCTTTTTCCGTGACGCAGTTGCTCAACTCGGCGAAAGTTTCGATGGAGTCAGCCCTCACGATACTGACAGCGATAACTGCAAATATATTTATAAGCAACTTGCGGAAACAGCGTATAATCGCGGCTTTACCTCATCGAACAATAACGCAGCAGCACTGCTTGCAGACGGAGAGATTGCCTCTGCAATAATCTCCTCAGCAGATATAATGAAATACGCAGAGAAGTTGAGCGAAGGAAGCTTTGAATTCATAAGCTTCCCGTATATGAAGGACGGGAAACCGGTTTATACGCAAAAAGTTACGGGTATGACCGTACTTGCTTCGAACAATACAAGAGAAAAATGTGCACTTATGTTTATGCGCTGGTTTACATCGCAGAGCAAAAACAGCGATTTCGTCAGTGACTCGGGATATCTTGCCGCAATAGGAAAAGAGAGTTCGTCTTCGGAGTATTCAATATATGCCAAGCTTATGGATGCCGTAGATGCCATGCAAAAAAACGGTGAAAGCACTACCAGGGCTGCCAGTGCAGAATACTCGGCCAACAGCCGTAATTTTGACAGCGTAATGAGTACAATAATGAATTCGTTGAACTAAAATCAATTGTAGAGGAGTATTAAAAATGGAAGGCTTCAGAGTACTGGAAATTAAAAAAAGCGTATTTGAGAACAATGACAGAGAAGCGGATAAGCTCAGACAAGAACTGAAAAAAGAAAAAACCTTTTTGCTTAATCTCATGTCATCTCCCGGTTCCGGTAAAACAACAACGCTTAAGGCTACTATTGCAGCACTTAAGGATGAAATGCGTATAGGTGTTATGGAGGCCGATATAGATTCTGACGTCGATGCGCATACGATTGCCGAAACCGGTGCGAAGGTTATCCAGCTCCACACCGGCGGAATGTGCCATCTTGATGCAGGTATGACAAAGCAGGGACTTGAGGGGCTCGGTACAGAAAATATTGATTTTGCTATTCTTGAAAATGTCGGCAACCTCGTATGTCCTGCGGAGTTTGACACCGGCGCGGTAAAAAATGCAATGATTCTTTCAGTCCCCGAAGGTCATGATAAGCCTTTAAAGTATCCTCTTATGTTTTCAATCTGCGATGCATTGCTTATAAATAAAATAGATGTTTTGCCCTATTTTGACTTTGATATAGAAAAATGCACAGAGTATGTAAAAAAACTTAATCCGAATATCGAGATTATTCCCATATCAGCCAGAACCGGTGAGGGAATAGACAAATGGGCGGCATGGCTGAGAGCTCAAATTAATGACTGGAATAAATAATTGGCCCTGTGTCAATAGTGGTTTCCTTTGGAACAGCGAAAATCCCCATGCAGTTGTTGCAACTGCATGGGGATATCAATTAGTGTTTGACTATTCTTCTATTTCTTTTATTATTCTTCTATTTCTTTTGGCTCATTCTTAGCAAGTTTTTTCTGGAGCCAATCCTTGCCGTTTACAAAGCGCTCGACAATGTAGGAAACGACATAGTCGCCTGCTGCGTTGACCATAGTTGCGGGAGGGTCAACGAGGTTGCCGATTGCAAGTGCAATCGGAAATGCAACTGCAAGCTGATCCGGGAAGAAGAGCGTGCACAGGACAAGCTCACCCGTACCGCCGCCGCCGGGGATACCGCTCATTGCGACAGATGAGAACACTGCAACGATAATTGCAAGTACGGCCTGACCCGTTCCGAAGTCCATGCCGAATATACCGAACAGGAATGCTACCTTGATGATTGCGCTCATCGCAGAGCCGTCCATATGCATGGTTGCGCCGAGAGGAATTACGATATTGGAAACTTCTTTGGACACGCCCGTTTCCTCACAAACCTCAAGGTTGGTGGGAATAGTTGCAACAGACGAACAGGTTCCGAAGGAAACCGCTGCAGGACGGAAAAGGTGCTTCCACATGACCTTTGCGCCGCCCTTGCCACCGCCGAAGCGCGCATAAATCGGGAAGAAAATGAACATGTAGATAAAGCACAGCGAATAGTAGATAATCAGTGTGCGGCTGTAGTCACCGATAAGGTCGGGACCGTAGGTCGCTACGAGATATGCGAAGAAACCGAAGAAGCCGATTGGTGCGTAATATGTGATAATCTTAATGACGTTCATGAGAACAGCCGTCAGATTGTCAAGAAGTCTTGCTACCATTGTATCCTTGCCGCCGGCCATCTGAATGCCGAATCCGAAGAAGATAGCTGCAATGATAAGCGGAAGAATCGCCTTGCGGCTCCACAGCTCTGAAAAGTCCGGTTTGGTAAAGAAGTTGATTATCATGTCACTTACACTCAGCGTTGCGTCAACTTCACCCTCGACCACAGTGTAGCTGCCGGTTACAACAGGGAAAATGCGCACGACCGTGTACATAATAATCGCGGCTATTGCGGCCGTCACGAAAAACGTTCCGACTGTGATGCCCATAACCTTGCCGGCGCGTTTTGCGCTGGACATGTTTGCTATCGCAGATGCAATCGAGCAGAAAACCATCGGGACAACGACACAGAACATCAGATTAATAAAAACAGTGCCGATAGGCTCAAGCACAGTTGCGCCCTTAGATACAACCTCACCTGCTTCGTCGGTTACAACGGGATTAAGTGCACCGACAACGCAGCCGCCGATGATGCCGGCCAGCATGAAGATTATGAATCCGTAGGACTTAAGGAATGATTTCTTCATAGTTGTGATCCTTCTCCTTAAAATTTATTACGAGTTGATTATATTCGCATGTTTTTGCCATGTAAATTGATTATTGTGCTTGAAACATTGCAAAATGTGCTATATACTTTTTAACAACGACATTGCGGAGGCATTATGATGACAAATCGGTATAAATACAGCAATGACGGATATCTCAATGAGAGCTTTAAACTGTTCCATCTGAAAGACAGCTCGGGGCAGGAAAAAGATTTTCACTTCCACGAATTCGACAAAATCGTCATTCTCATCTCGGGCAATGTGGATTATACCGTGGAGGACACAAGCTATCGTCTTGAGCCATGGGATATACTCCTTGTGCGGCACCACATGATACATAAGGCTGAAATTGACCTGACCGTTCCGTATGAAAGAATAATTATATACCTCGATTCGGCTTATATAGAACGATTTGCTCCGGAGTCCGGTCTTATGGAGTGCTTTTCAGCTGCGGAAAAACGAAAGACGTGCCTTATGCGTCCGGAAAATGAATGCATTGACTTACTCAAAGATACACTTATGCGACTCGAAGAAGAGCAAAATGATATTCTTTTCGGAGCGCAGTTACTGCGCGGTGCGCTGCTGGTCCAGCTTCTTGTACAGATAAACCGCATAATTCTCAGCCATGAGGTATTAGACTGTGAATCAACAGAAGCAGGCGGAAAGATTGCCCCTGCCCTTTCGTATATAAACGGAAATCTCACAAGCAGTCTCAGTATAGACGACATGGCTGCTTTATGTTATATGAGCCGCTATCACTTTATGCGGCTTTTCAAAACACAGACCGGGTGCACGGTACACAGTTATATAAGGCAAAAACGCCTTGTCCTCGCCGCCCGACTCATAAGAGAGGGAATGAGCGCATCCGCTGCTGCAGTCGAATGCGGGTTTTCAGACTACTCGGCTTTCCACCGCGCTTTTACAAAGACCTTTCACATAAGTCCCGGCAAAATGAAAAAATAAAAGTGTTATGTAAACTTAATTTGCAACACTATGCTTTTTGTTACGGTGCGGCAGAAATTTTATGCGGTCTGCAAGTCTTGAATTTAACAGGCATCTGTGATATTCTATACAACACAAAAATAAAACAAAATTAAAAATACAGGGGGTACAGTTATGTTCAGCGCAATCGTTTATAAATCCACAACGGGCTCGTGCAAAAAATACGCAGAGCTTCTCTCGGCAAGTCTGCATATTCCGGCATTCCCTCTCGGCAAGGAATATGTTCCCTCCGGAACAAAAATAATCTTTGTCGGTTGGCTCATGGCGGGCAAAATCATGGGATACTCAGCCGCCGCCAAAAAATATGATATCGGTGCTGTTGTACAGGTTGGCATGAGCCCTGTTTCGGCCAAGAGCGAAGAAGTCGGCAGGAAGAAAAATGCTATCTGTCCCGAGGTTCCTCTCTTTACGCGTCAGGGCGGTTTTAATATAAACAAACTGCCACCGCACTTCAAGCTTATCATGAAGATTAAGAACAAAGAGATTGCCGGACGTTTCGAGGGCAAAACGAATCTCAGCGATGCACAGAAGGCGACATTTAAGATGGCTTCCACCGGCGTTGGCGAACCTCCCTGCTGGTGCGTTGACGACATAGTCAAATGGTGCAAGGCGCATTGATATAACATAATATTTTGTATTTCATTTATCGGGAAGGCGCAAGCTCGACCTATTATTGAGATAGCTGTCATTTGACCTGATTGCTCTTTTCGATGATTGTGATATTCTGCAGCCCACAGTGGAGTATCTGCTTCCCAATCTGAAATCAGAACTTAAGGACATATGGCAAACATGTTTCGAAATTGATGTGGGGGACTGACGCAGACTGTCCGAAGCGTCTCTGCGAAACTGAATAGCACGCGCTGAAAACTTTATCTCGGGCAGAATTGAGCACTCTGTTTGATGAATGTTCTCGGTGTGCGCATCTAATAAATCGGGGGTTGTATTGACTCCTGATTTATTTTTGCTTATAATTGCCGTGATACTAAAAATACGGAGATTGATATGAGAAACATAGATGCAAAACTTATAGAGGATACCGTTGCCGGACTGTGCATTGAAGCTAACCTTCATCTGCCGTCCGATGTCATAAGATCGGTTGAAAGCGCTAAAGACACCGAGCCCTGGGATGGGGCGAAAAGGATTCTGTCGCTGCTTGGCGACAATGTACGCATTGCAGGTGAAAAAAATCTTCCTGTCTGTCAGGATACCGGAATGGCATGCGTATTTGCGGAGATTGGGCAGGATGTTCATATTGACGGAAACTTCGAGGAAGCAGTCAACAACGGAGTCAGAAGAGGATATGCTGACGGATATCTGCGCAAAAGCGTTGTGGCTGATCCGCTGCGCCGTGTAAACACCGGAGATAACACCCCAGCTCTTATAAGCGTTAAGCTTGTGCAGGGTGACGGACTGCGCATAACGGTAATGCCAAAGGGCTTCGGCAGCGAAAATATGAGTGCGCTTAAAATGCTTAAGCCGGCAGATGGAGTTGAAGGCGTCAAAAAATTTGTGCTTGATACCGTAGAAAAAGCCGGTGCAAATCCCTGTCCTCCCATAATAGTCGGCGTCGGTATCGGCGGCAGCTTTGACAAAGTCGCTTATCTTGCAAAGCACGCACTTCTTCGTCCATTGGATGAGCCGAACAAAGATGAATATTATGCCGCACTTGAAAAGGAGCTTCTGGAGAAAATCAACTCTCTCGGCATCGGTCCGCAAGGCTTCGGCGGAAAAACGACAGCCCTTGCGGTTCTTATTGAAAGCATGCCTACACATGTTGCCGGACTTCCTGTCGCGGTTAATATCAGCTGTCATGCAACACGCCGTGCAAGTACAAGTCTGTGAGGTGTAAAATGGAACATGAAATAAATATCCCGGCAACGGATGAAGAACTTAAGATTCTCTGTGCAGGCGACAGTGTACTTCTTTCTGGGACGGTGTACAC
>CAVAPG010000096.1:0-6206 GCA_963590435.1 bacterium | reverse complement strand
TTATCATATCGGCCTTCCACAATAATGACTTCAGAAATTTTATGCATTAATATCCCCCGATGCTATACGAAGGACACAATCTTTGAGGAGTTCTGTCGATTCGGCTTTACTGCTGTTCATGGCATAATCTGTTTCGGTGCATATTTCTATTGCGTGCTTAACTTGACTTGTTGAAAATCTTCTCGACATTGCAATTAATTTATTTGCAGTAGAATCATATCGCATGCCGGCGTTTTCCATCACATAATCTTTGCCAAGATTGAATTCTATCGCGACACGTGCAGTATACATCTTTCGCATCTGTGAACTGATTGCTGCAAGCATTGCAATAGGTTCATTATTTTTATCAGCAAGAAGCTCTGCCAAAAGGCGCATTGCCGCGTTATTTTCTCCTTTTGATAGGGCTTCTGCCATATCAAACACAATGGCTTCGGGAATATGGTGAGCAACCGCATCAACATCTGCTTCGGTAACTCTTTCATTTTTCGCATAAGAGGCGACTTTGCTGATTTCTGGAATAAGACCATTCATAAGCTCTCCGCTTACGCTGATAAGTCTCTGAACGGCATTAAGCTCTATGCTCTTACCCTCGGCGGCAAAGCGCCGGATAACCCACTTGATAAGCGCATCTCCCTGTTGAGCTGTCACGCATAATTCATTGCCGTATTTTTGAATGACTTTATAAATCTTAAGTCGTTTATCCGGCTCAAACCCTATCGGAGCCATAATTGCAACCGTGCAATACTCCGGGATATCGGATAATAATTTACATATTTTCTCTGTTTCCTTGAGCTTATTTATATCGGCTCCCCGAATCTCAACAAGGCTGTGCTCGGAAAGGAAAGGAACACAATCTATTGCCTCTTTGAGCTCAAGAGCCGAAAACTCATCACTTAATCGTCTATAGCTGAAATCATCGTCTTCACTTGGTATGCATTGTTTTTTTAATTCCTCAAAAAACTGGTCAGCAAGGTAATCCTCAGGCCCCCATATGAAATACAGTCTTTGCGGACCATTCAATCGCAATTCATGTACACTATCTTTGTAATTAAAACTTTTTTCAACTTTGCTCTTTTTTGCCATTTAATCACCTTCTGCCACATGTAATACTATTCTGCCAAGCTTATCTGTGCGCAAAATATTAACACCATATCTATTTAATGTATCAATGGTCTCCTGTGTAGGATGACCATATCTGTTATATCCCGTTGAAATTATTGCATTTTCCGGTTGTATGGCTGCAAGCAGCTCATCACTTGTCGAATATTTTGATCCGTGATGCGGTACAATCAGCAAATCAGTGCCCGCAAGTGGATGTTTACTTACAAGCTCGCGCTCAACAACTTTTTCAACGTCTCCGGTAATAAGCATATCATAGTCTCTTATACTCGCAGTTAGCATAATGCCGCTTTCATCACTGCTTCCAAGTTCTGAACTTTCATAAATCGAAAGTCTTATAGAGCCTGCCGTGAATTTCTCATCTTGTGTTACATAAACTATGTCTGTGCCGTTTTCCTCAGCAGCATCAATTATATTTTCTAACATTCCGTCACTGCTTGTATCATCGGCATTGTCAGGCATTATAATTGTATTTATATTTATTAGATTCAACAATCTGACGACCCCATTTGCGTGATCGTTATGAAGATGGGTGAGGATTAAATAGTCTATGTTATATCGGCCGTTTGCACGCAAGTAAGAAGAAAGCATTGCACCTGCGTTTTGTGTAATACCATAGCTCCCACAATCAATTACCACTGCATTATCTCGCTCTGTAACAGCTATGCACTGACCATTGCCGACGTTCATCACGCTTATTGTTCCGTTATCTGAGTCTATATTGCAGTTTGTAAGCCAATATGTTCCGCAAAGCATCAATACGCAAAGCGCTGACGGAAAAATTATTGTAAGCTTCCTATATCTGCGCAGGATAAAATAAATGATAAAAAGTATATATGCTATAATCAGCCATGCAACAGCATATTTATTTTCCATATAAAGCACCGTTATCGGAATTTTTGCTGTATATTCGACAACGGATGCAATGTAACGCACGAGGTACGACAGTACTGATGCGAGCCATGATGCAGGCATAGGGAATATAATCCCGATTATGCACACGGCAAATCCTCCAACAAACAATACTGATATTGCCCACAAACAGAGTATATTCATTATAGGTGCCAATATAGTTACATATCCAAAATGGGCAGCAAGAAGCGGAAAAGTGAAGACAGATACAGCAATTGAGCTTGAAAGTGTTGCAATTACATAATTCCATACTTTTCCGAAAATATTCGGCGGCATAAATTTTGATCTGAAAAAATCGTATATGGGCTGCGAAAAAAGGAACATACCTGCCACGGCTCCAAATGATAATTGCAGAGCAACATTTCCGGCTGAAAAAGGATTTATTAATAATATCAGCGCAAGAGCAAATGACAGCGTTGTTGCACGGTCGTTTACTCTGCCCAGTATTGGAGCAAGCATCAGTAAGCTTATCATGATGCCGGCCCGTACCGCAGATAACGGCGAGCCTACCATAACTACAAACAGCCACACCAGCAGAATGCAGAATAAAGAAGATTTGCGGTTTTTACCTAAGACGCTCTGTATCGCTCCCACAAGAAAGGCAACATGCATTCCCGATACAGCAACTACATGAGAAAGACCTGCAACATTCATCGAAGCGTATAATCTGTCATTGCCGTAGTAATCGTCTTTATAGCCTGCAAGCAAAGCCTTCATAAACGGCGCAGTATCTTGCGGAAACAATTTGCCTATTTCATTATGAAGAATATTTCCAATCAGCTTGGGGAAATATATGAAGGAATATGACCATTTGCCTGTTTTTTCGATTTTTTCTGAAGTGTATCCATAAAGATATACACCTTTGGATATATTCGAATCGGTTTGCTCACCATATCGCTCAGTAACGCTTCTAATCTTTAGCTTAACTTCTATTTCGTCGCCCGGGACAAATGAATCGTCTTCTTCGGAGTAATCTATCACAAGCGCATTAACATTAGGAAGAATATTGCCTGTAATTTTTACATTTAAAAGTGTGCATCTGTCTCTGACATCAGGGTATTCGGTAATTCTTGCGGTTGTGGTAATTTCTTTTCCGACATAAGTTTCGCTTTTTTCAACTGTGTGGCTGTAGTGAATCCAATAGTGACATAAACCGAGGAGCATAGAAAATGCAACAATAATCAGTCTGGTCCTCATTCTTCCCATAAACAGGACTGCAATCAGCAAGACAATCACCGGCAATAAAAGCACCGTAGTTAAGCTTTCAGCCGAAAACAGGTAGTGATATAAAAACACTGCCGCGCAATATCCTATTGAAGCAGCACATAATATGCGAACCGACTTCATATCATAAACCTCTGTATGTACAAAAAAGCAGCGAATGCTGCTTTTTTATTTAATATACTTATGCCATTCCTTCGGGAAGCTTTCTGCCGCCAAGGATGTGGAAATGTAAGTGCTTTACCGTCTGGCCTCCATCTTCACCGCAATTATTTACAACGCGGTAACCATTCTTCAGTCCTTCGCTTTTGGCTATTTTTGCAATAGCCTCGAAACAATTGCCGACAATAGCAGAATTATCTGAGTTTATGTCATCTGCACAGCAAATGTGTTTTTTAGGCAGGACGAGAATATGTACCGGAGCCTGAGGATTTATGTCACGAAACGCAAAAACATTCTCATCCTCATAGACCTTTGTTGACGGAATCTCGCCGGCGATTATTTTGCAAAACAAGCAGTCATTCATCTTTTTTCCTCCAATTAAAGTCCAATTTTTTCGGCAACTAGATCATCTACTATTGCAAGAGCGTTGTCCATTTTCAGCACATCTGTACCGCCGCCCATTGCAGAATCGGGTTTTCCGCCACCCTTTCCTCCGGCTACCGCGGAAACCGCTTTAACTATATCGCCGGCTTTTATCCCGGCGGCAACAGCTTCCTTGCCGCAGCATGCGGCGAATGTGACTTTGGATTCGTTTGCTGTAGCGAGCACGGCTACTACTTTGGGATCTTTATCGCGCAGAAAATCGCCTATTTTCCGAAGATCATTTGCATCCAAATCAGTGCGCGTTGCAGTCAGAACATCAAAATCGCCTATTTTCTTTGCAGCAAATAAAAACCTTTCAACATCAGATACAAGGATTTTATCTTTCATTTTTTCAACCTTCTGGCGCAAGCTTTTCACTTCTGCAACAAATCCCTCGGCCTTGACAAGCAGTTCACTCGGTTTGGCCTTTAAGCTCTCGGCTGCACGTGCAACTGTCATATAAGAGTGCTTTGCCATCTCCAGATATTTTTTGCCTGTCACAGCCTCAATGCG
This sequence comes from bacterium, assembly GCA_963590435.1. Lineage (GTDB taxonomy): Bacteria > Bacillota > Clostridia > Oscillospirales > Oscillospiraceae > F23-B02. The sequence goes on along the minus strand of CAVAPG010000096.1, from coordinate 1,856 downwards.
ACGGACACCACTTGCTACAGAGTATTCGTTTGTTATATGGAACATGCCGATTTTTGCAGTATTGTCAAGATGCGTTCCACCGCAAAGCTCAATACTGTAATCACCCATTTTTACAACACGGACAATGTCTCCGTATTTTTCACCGAATAGCGCTGTTGCTCCGGTTTCTTTGGCTTCCTCAAGGCTCATTTCGTTTACCGAGATATCTACGCCATCAAGAATTATGTTATTTACCGCATCTTCTACTGCTGCAATTTCTTTTGCAGTCATACCTTCAAAATGTGTGAAATCAAAGCGCAAATAGTCAGCATCAACAAGAGAACCGGCCTGATGGACATGGTCACCGAGAGTTTCACGCAATGCCGACTGCAGAAGGTGTGTCGCTGAATGTGCGCGTGATACAGCTCTGCGATGCTCTGCGTCAACGGTCGCTACCACTTCTTCTCCAACGGATATCGAACCTGATTCGCAAATTCCATAGTGCAGGTATTTGTTTCCCTTGTCTTTTTTTACATTATTGACCACAAATCGCGTGAATTGACCGTGTTCAACATCTTCTAAGCTGAATCCGATTTCACCTTTATCTGCAAGCTGTCCGCCCATCTCGGCATAAAACGGGGTCTTATCCATAACGATGATGCCTTCGCATCCTTCGCTTATTTCTCCGGCAAGTTCATCTCCATTTACGATAGCCAGAACATTTGCGGTATCGACGAGCTTATCGTATCCGGTAAACTGCGTCGGAGTTGCATCGAGGCCAAAATCAATCCCTTCCCATCCGAGATCACCGAGAGCTTTTCTTGCTTCACGTGCACGGGTGCGTTGTTCCTGCATTAGTGCTTTGAATTCGTCCTCATTAAGAGTCATTCCCTCATCGGCCAGCATCTCTTCTGTCATATCAACAGGAAATCCGTATGTATCATACAGTTTGAATGCATCTGCACCAGAGAAAACAGTTTCGCCTTTTGATTTATGTTCGGCAAGCAGGCTATTATATATCTGAAGACCCGAATCGATGGTCTTTGCAAAGCTATCTTCTTCGCTTTTTACAACGCGAGTTATGTATTGCTGTTTCTCACGAAGCTCAGGGTACTGACATTCATTTTCATGAATAACTGTGTCTATTATATCGTAAAGGAACGGCTCATTCATACCAAGAAGTTTGCCGTGGCGTGCAGCCCGTCTTAAAAGACGACGGAGCACATATCCGCGCCCCTCATTTGATGGCAGAATACCGTCGCAAATCATAAAAGTTGCACTGCGTATATGATCCGTTATAACGCGCAGAGAGACATCTCGTTTATCACTTTCCCCATAATGCGCACCGGTAATTTCAGATACTCTCGCAGTAATATTCATGACCGTATCGACATCAAAAAGCGAATTTACGCCCTGGCATACGACAGCAAGGCGCTCAAGTCCCATGCCGGTATCTATATTTTTCTGAACAAGCTCGGTGTAATTTCCGTGACCATCATTGTCAAACTGTGAAAATACATTGTTCCAGACTTCAATATAACGGTCACAATCACAGCCGACGGTGCAATCCGGTTTTCCGCAGCCATACTCTTCTCCGCGATCGTAGTATATTTCCGAACATGGACCGCATGGACCCGCTCCGTGTTCCCAGAAGTTATCCTCTTTTCCAAAACGGAAGATTTTTTCTGCAGGGATACCAATCTCATCATGCCAAATGTTCCATGCTTCATCATCTTCAAGATAAACAGACGGGTAAAGTCTGTTAGGATCAAGCCCCACCCATTCTTCACTCGTGAGAAATTCCCAGCTCCACGCAATTGCTTCGTGCTTGAAATAGTCACCGAACGAGAAGTTGCCGAGCATTTCAAAATATGTGC
>CAVAPG010000095.1:0-6230 GCA_963590435.1 bacterium | reverse complement strand
TGCAAGTTGCGCCGAAGTTGTCTACTGAGGTAATTGGAGAGCAAGAAGGAATCAGTAAAGATACCGTAAAACGTTATATCCGTCTGACCTATCTCATTCCAGAGTTTCTCGAAAAAATGGATAATGGCGAAATCGCTTTGTCCGTCGGCGTGGAGCTTTCGTTCCTCAGCGAGCCGAGCCAATGTGAGGTGCTGAAACAGTGCGCCGTCAACGACTGCACCCCGTCGTACTCTCAGGCTTGGCGAATGCACAAGGCTGAGAGTGTAGGACGGCTCGACAGCTTTGAGATTATGAGCATCATGTCTGAGGAAAAGGCAAATCAACGGGAAACAATCAAGATTCCGATGGATAAGCTTCGTGACCGTCTGCCGAAAAATCTAACCGTTCAGCAGCAGGAAGATTTTATTCTGAAAGCGGTTGATTATTACCGCAAATATCTCATCCGTCAGCGTGACAGAGATTCAAGATAAGGAGGTGCGCTTATGGAAAACAAACAATTTGAATTGACCCACTTCGGCTTTGAGCCAAACGCCGAGTTTTCTTTCAATATGAAGATTGGCGGCACGGTATACGAAGTAACCACTCATTTTAATGGAAGCGGTAAGCAAAGCGTGCTGCAACAATTCCGTGATCTGCTGCTCGCTCAGCAATCCGCATAATCGCACATTCGAAAAAAGCGACCGGGTGTAGTAGGCTATACTTGCCTTTGCTATGCCCGGTTGTCGGGAAGGAGATTTTAATATGACAACAAACAAAAATAAAGGGCAAAAAGAAGAACTCATCACGGCGCTGTATTGCAGGCTGTCCGTAGATGATGATAACAAGGACATGGAGTCAAACTCAATAACAAACCAAAAGCAGATTCTGCAGGACTACGCCCGACGGGAAGGCTACCAAAACACGCAATTTTTTATAGACGACGGTGTCTCCGGCACTACCTTTCAAAGAGAAGGCTTTCAGCAGATGCAGAAGATGGTGGAGGACGGTCTTATAGGCACGATCATTGTGAAGGATTTATCCCGCTTCGGTCGTGAGCAGGTAGAAATGGGGCGGCTGACACAGATCGTCTATCCGTCTCTCGGGGTAACTTTTATTTCAATTCAAGAGAATGTGAATACCGCCACGAAAACCGGCTTGGAAATGATGCCGTTCTACAATATCTTTAACGAGTGGTATGCCGAGCAGACCAGCAAAAAGATTCGTGCCGTCTGGAAAAGCAAGGCGGAACACGGTAAGCGGATATCTTCCACCATTCCATACGGCTACAAAAAATCGCCGGAGGACAGAGAAAAGTGGCTTATTGACGAACCTGCGGCGGAGGTGGTGCGAAAAATATTTCGCCTTTGCCTCGCAGGGCGTGGGCCGTCACAGATTGCCCGCGACCTTGAAAGAGAGAAGATACTCACGCCTACGGCGTACTTCAATTCCATTGGCAGACCTGCAAGCAGCGAAAGTCCGGCCAATCCGTATTTGTGGTCTTCCTGCAGTATTGAGCACATTCTTGCTAATCGCCAATATACCGGATGTGCTGTAAACTTCATTACTACCACGGTCAGCTACAAGGTGCATAAGACAATTTACAATCCCGTGGAGGAACAGCAGATTATCCCAAATATGCAGGAGCCGATCATTTCTGAGGAGCTGTTTGACCGTGTGCAGGAGCTTAGAAGTCATAAGCGAAGAAATACTAAAACCGGACGGTCAAGCCTTTTCGCCGGATTACTTTTTTGCCCGGACTGCGGTGCGAAGCTGCACTTCTGCGCAGCCAAGAGCCTGAAACCGAATCAGGAATTCTACCGCTGCGCCAATTACAATTCCGGTCGTGGTACCTGTGAAATCCATTATATCCGAAATGTTGTACTGGAACAAGTGGTAGCGGAAGCGATTGGAAATCTTGCGGATTTTGTGCGTTGCTATGAATCGGTATTTCTGTATCTGATTGCGAAAAACAGCGATGCCGCACGGCAGTCGGATATACAGAAGCTGAAGCAATCCATAACCGCAGGTGAAAGACGAATCAAGGCCATAGACAAAGCAATCGAGGGGCTATTTGAGGCCAATATTTCCGGTAAGATCACCGACGAGCGTTTTATGAAGATGACCGCCAATTACGAGAAAGAGCAAAAGGGACTCATTGAGCAGGTAGCTGAAAGCAACAAGAAACTTGAAGCAGCCGAACAGAACAAAGTCGATTTGCGTATGCTTCTGAAAGGGCTGCGGGAATACACTGAAGTTCGGCAGCTTACTCCCGAACTGGTCAACACACTGATTCAGCGCATTGAGGTACACTCTAAAGATGATGTTACCAAGAAAGTCAAGGTAGATATTTACTTCACCGCTGTCGGATTGTTCTCCATCCCCACGGAAAAGGAACTGCAGGCGATGATGGAGGAAATACGGTAAAGTCCTAAGCAGTTCAATGCTTCTGCATAAAGCAGAACACGGTGAAGACCCTCTATATTCGGGACTTCACCGTATCCTACATAATTACTTCGCTATTGGCCCGTACCAGTCGGGTCTGTGCTTTTGCGTGTCGGAAAATTTAAATTTTATTATCTGCCTTCGTCTATCATCCGGAGTATGTCGGCACGGCGGTCTTCGTATGCCGCCATGTTCGTTTCCTCGAAGGGAAGCTCGGGGTTTTCTATGCCGAGCAGTGACATAATGTATTTTACAAACAACGGGTTCATCATGATAAACGGTCCCACCATTGAGGTGGAAAAATAATTGTTTATCCTTACGCCTTCGAGCTTTGACTTCTGATTAATGCCTATGCCGTGCTTGACATCGGCAAAATAAAAGCCGGAATTATCGCCATAGAGCTGAGAAAACTCCGCCTTGAAGCCGACGAGGTCAATACCCTCGAATGTACACAGCTGAACCGAATTGAATCTGTGCATCATATCGCGCTTGGCGTGAAGCGGAACCAGGCCGAGTCCGGCGATGCGGCTTCCGTCTTCATTTTCTATGTATTCGCAGAAAACCTCGCCGGCGTTTCCCGTCATGAGGAAAGCAACGCCCTTATCCATAAGTCTGTGCAGACTGTCTCTGAGCGGCATAAGCTTTTTTATCGCCAGCTCCTGTCCGCGCTCGGTCATGGCGCACATGATTATCATATCGACCTTTTCCGATACAAACCGCGGCTCATCGCCGTAGCCGGTTTCGATAAGCTCGGCATCTGGCATGCATCGTGCAAGGTATCGCCAGTTCCAGCAATCTCCGAACAGGTTTGCAAATTCGGGGAACAGTACTTCTATTTTCATGCCTGAACCTCCTTGCCTTCAAGACGGGCAATTATGCCGTCGCGCACCTTTTCCGCAGTCTGCTGCGTAGTGAAATCGTGCAGGATGAACACCTTTTCGGTGCCGTTCAGATCAAGCTGTGCCGGAGCGTCAATCTCATTTCTGACGCAGCGTATCTTCTCCTCCGGAACTCCTGCCAGCAGCAGCCGCAGATGATAGTCATGCATTCTTTTTCCGCCGACGACAACGCGCTTTATGCTCTCGTCGTTCAAAAATTCAAAGTCGGCATCGTACACCCATGTGATTATCTCGGTTGTCTTCTCAAATGATGTATCATCGAGCATGACGACAACTTCCTTCGTGCCGGGCTCTGCATTGACATAGCCGAAAACAATCGAGCACGCGACGGGATTCTGCCCCTTCGTCATGTTGACGACAACATCCACGCCGTTTTTATTCACGCGGGTATATCTCGATTTGATAATGCTCATGTGCGAAAAGCTGTTTGCGATATCCTTCGCCGGGATACCGAGCTCACGCAGAAGCGTCACGGCTGTGACCTGATTATATGTATTGAATATACTGTCGTTCATCAGAGGATAAACATCCTCGCCGCTTTCGCTGCGAACGGTGAATGTGCCGTTTTCGTAATCGGGAGACGCCAGATAATCCGGCTTCGGCGAGGCAAAGCCGCAGCCCGGGCAGCGCATTTTGCCTATGTGGTGGTAGCGGACATATTCATAATCCAGTTTTCCTCCGCAGCGAGGGCAGGCGCGCATGTCGTTTATGATGTTTATGCACTCTTCCCTGTCGCTTGGCAGTCGGGCTATGGAGAAATAGCTTCGCCTGTTGTTCGGCTTAAGCTGGCTGCTTATCGGATCGTCGGCGTTGAGAATCATGTGCGTATCATCCGGCAGAGCCGAATCGATGAACGAAAAGATGAAGTCCGGATGCGCGTTGCGCTGAATGGAATCGCGGAAAAGGTTCGTGCACACGGCATAGTCGGGGTGGACATATTTATATATCTTCTGCGAGCTGCGCTCGTCAATCTCGAGCAGTGCATACTCAAACTTTGCCTTTCCGCCGATTGTGCTGCCCGACAGCAGCGCCGTTGCGATGCCGGCATCGGTGTTGGAGCCGGCGCGGTTGTTTAAGACCTTGAAGCCGGCGTCGGACAGAACATCCAGAATCATATTACAGCAGGTGGTTTTGCCGTTTGTACCCGTCACGGTGATTATGGTCTTCGGCTTGTCGATCCTGCCGAGGAAATCCGGGCAGAGCTTTACTGCGACCTTGCCCGGGAAGTAGCTTGCGTTCATCCCCAGAAGCTTTTGGAGCCACAGCGCAAGCTTGCCTATCCACAAAGCAATTATAAATCTCAAATTCTTTTTCATCATTAACTTCCTTTTTGGAATTTGTGTAAATTATATTATAACTCACCTATGCACACCCTGTCCACAGCTTTTTGAGCACTTGCGTTTTATCGCTCTGACTGCTTGACATAAGCGGTAGGATATTATAAAATTTGATGTAAAAACATTTTTTGAGGAGCTGAGTGCAATGCGTGACTACAGCAAGGAATTTGCTGACAGAGTGCAGTATATAAGAAAGCTCGTAGCCGACAGTGGAGTCGACGGAATAGTTTTCGGAAACTCCGGCGGTAAGGATTCCGCCCTCGTCGGCATACTGTGCAAGTTTGCCTGCGAGAACACGGTTGGCGTTATGATGCCGTGCGCGTCAAAGCGGAATTTCGAGCAGGACATGAACGATGCCAAGGAGGTCGCCGACCACTTCGGAATCGAAAGCCGCGTCATCGACCTGACAGATGTGCGTCAGGCTGAGATAGACAGACTTCAGGGCATAACAACACTTACCAATGCCGCAGTGAACAACATTGCGCCGCGCCTGAGAATGACAACGCTTTATGCGATAGCCGCATCGGAATACCGTCTCGTTGCGGGCACCGGCAACAGAAGCGAGCGCTACATGGGCTACTTCACGAAATGGGGCGACGGCTCATGCGACTTTAACCCCATAGCAGACCTCACGGCGACAGAGGTTATCGAGTTTCTCAAATGGCTGACGGCACCTGCCTGCATAATAAACAAGGCTCCCTCGGCAGGACTTTTCGACGGTCAGACAGATGAGGACGAGATGGGCGTAAGCTACCGCGCAATAGATACGTATATTAACGGCGGTGAGGTAAGCGCGACCGAGAAGAAGATAATAGACAGGTTCCACCGGAACTCAGGACATAAGCGCTGTGATATCAGCGTGTTTAATAAGATAGATGAATAAACACGAATTTTACGAAAACCCGCTGTGCGGACGATATGCCGGAGAAGAGATGAAACGCCTGTTCTCCGATGACTTCAAATTTTCAACCTGGCGCAGGCTGTGGATTGCCCTTGCCGAAAGCGAGCAGGAGCTCGGGCTTAACATAAGCGACGCACAGATCAATCAGATGAAGGAGCACATTGACGATATCGACTACGAATCCGCTGCCCGTCATGAGCATGAGGTTCGCCACGATGTCATGGCGCATGTGCTGACCTTCGGTGAGTGCTGCCCGGACGCAAAGCCCATTATTCATCTGGGTGCGACGAGCTGCTATGTCGGCGATAATACGGATATAATAAGAATGCGTCAGGCGCTTATCCTTGTGCGGCGCAAGCTTGTAAACGCCATCGCCGTTCTGCGCGATTTTGCGCAGGAGAACAAGAGCATTCCGACCCTCGCGTATACGCATTTTCAGGCTGCCCAGCCGACCACCGTCGGCAAGAGGGCGACGCTCTGGGCGTATGATCTTGTCACCGACCTTGAGCAGCTTGATTATCAGCTCGGCAGACTGGAGCTTCTCGGCTGCAAGGGAACAACCGGCACCGGCGCAAGCTTCCTCGAGCTTTTCGAGGGCGATGAGGAAAAAGTCCTTGAGCTTGAAAAACGCATTGCGGCAAAGATGGGCTTTGACCGCTGCGCTCCGGTGAG
>CAVAPG010000094.1:0-6253 GCA_963590435.1 bacterium | reverse complement strand
TCATTACTTCGGTTTTCTTTATTTTTGCTCTACCCCAACTATTGACACAGAGCCATTAAAACCGGAGCATCTCGCTCCGGTTTTTGAACTTTTTCGGCTCGGCAGGGTCAGGATCGCAGAAGCATATTGAACGAGCCGATTATATCGTCGCTGATGTTGCCCGTCAGGGCGTTGTTGTAATTGCAGATGAAGGTTCCTGCGATGAGTATCATCATGCCCTCGGCCTCGCGGGCGCCGACTTCTTTGCCGTAGATTTTCTTAAGGCACAGCTCCATTATCCGCCGCCACTCGGCAAATTCCTCTTTGACAAGCTCGGCAACGCGCTCGTTATAATGGGCAAGAACATAGGTCTGCGTCGTAGCATTAGGGCGCTTTTCGCCGACCTTGCCCCGGGCAACGTAGCTCATGAAAGCGTTCATATATTCGGAGTTTGAGCCGTAGTCGGCCCTGTCATGCTCCTGAAACCATTCAACGCATTTCCGGCTCATATAATCACGCGTGTATCGGACATAGCTTACAAGCAGGTCCTCCTTGCTGTCAAAATAATTGAGCAGCTTTGCGTGGCTCATACCGGCTTCTGCGGCTATATCCCTGAGCGAAACATTGGTCAGGGGCTTGCGGTCTATGCAGCGCTGAAAAGCCATGAGTATTTCCATGCGTATTGCGTCTTTGTCAACAATCAGGGGCATTTTTGTCTCCTTTACTATTTACAATCATGTGAGTCTATGATAATATTTTACCACATGGTAAACAAAAAATCTACCGGAGGAATGAAAAATGGCTGACAGTAAATCACCCATTAAAATTCATGTTCTGCATTGCGGAAGTATGCTCGTGTCCGAGGCGGTGCCCTACGGCGGAGGGGTCAATCTCAAAAATGCACGCCGTGAGGTGTTCGATAAGCCCCCACAGCGCGTGGAGCTGCCCGTTTCGGCATATCTGATAGAGCATCCGACGCAGGGAAAGATACTTATAGATACCGGTTGGAGCCGCGAGATAAGTCCCAATGGCGTATATGATGCCGCGGCGGTGAAAAAACAAATGCCGTCATATCTTGCAGCATTATATCATCCGCAGGTTGAAAAAGGCAAGACGGTTGTCGAGCAGCTTGCCGCAATGGGAATTGCTCCCGAGGATCTGGACACCGTTATTTTAACGCATCTTGATGCCGACCATATCAGCGGACTGCGTTCGGTTAAGAACGCAAAGCGCATTCTTCTTCCGGAGGAGGAAGGCTGGTGGACGATCCGTACTGTTTACAAACTGCGCCAGCCCGAGAGCATGTGGAGAGGTGTTCCGATCAAATATTTTTGGTTCAAAGGCACCATGGACGGACCACTGTGGTGGTCATACGATCTGTTCGGCGATGAAACGATAAATCTTGTCTGCCTGCCGGGACACACGGACGGTCAGATAGGCGTTAAGATAAAAAACGGGAAAAAATTCGTTATTCTCACATCGGACGCGGCGTTTTCGGAGCGTTCATGGCGCGAGAAGATACTGCCGGGCTTCGGATTTAATGAAAAGGCAATGCTCAAGTCGTTTGACTGGATAGAGCAGCAGGCCGAAGATCCCGATTGCGTTGCGGTCATTGCAAACCACGACCCGAGTGTTCAGCCGCAGACTATTGAATTATGGCCGTGACCACGTGCTGACACAGCAGAAGTCCCGCGCTTGCCGGCACCCATACCAGTGAGCCGGGCACGCTCCTGCGTCCCGGCGGCGGAGATTCGACCTGCTCGGCTTCCATGGCCTCTTCGGGAGAGAAAACAACATCGTGATGCTCAATTCCGACTCTGCGCAGCTCACGTCGAACCACCCTTGCCAGCGGACATCCGCTGGTTTTTTTAATATCGCAAAGCTTCAGCAGCTGCGCATCGCGCTTATTGCCGGTTCCGAGCGCGGAAACGATGGGAATACCGCGCTGCTTTGCCGTGAGAATGAGGTCAACCTTGCAGGATACCAAGTCTATGCAGTCGACTATATAATCATAATCGGCAAAGAATTTCTCGCGGCTTTCCGCATCATATCGGCCGATTATCGCATTGACCTCGATGTCGGGGTTAATATCAGCAATGCGCAGACGCATGACCTCGGCCTTAGGCGTTCCTTCGGTTGAAGAGAGTGCGCACAGCTGCCTGTTAATATTGCTCAGACCGACAGTGTCCTGATCTATAAGCGTAAGTCTGCCGATGCCGCTTCGCGCAAGCGCCTCCGCACACCATGAGCCGACGCCGCCCAGACCGAACACGGCAACATGGGCATGCTGTAATTTTTCCATCGCATCGGCACCGAGCAGCATCTCGGCGCGCAGGGTTCTTTCGTTCATCATAACCTCTCAATCAGAAAAGGCCGCCCCACAGGAGCGGCCTTGTTTGTTTTTTAAATCAATGCCCAATCAGCCGATGCCGACATAGCGGGCTGCCCACTTGTAGGAACCGTCATAAACAGCAGTTACATTGCTGAATGTGTCGGTGTTCCAGTCTGAGAGCGCTTCCTGGTCAAGCAGCTGCTCTGCAATGTAATCGCAGTAGTTCTGGTCTCCGCTTTCTTCGGTGGGAGCCTGGTTGTTGTCACGCTTGGTGAACACGACAACATAGCTGCCGGAGTCAACTTCTATGACAGTGCTGTCACCGGCAACGCGGTCGGCACTCTTGAGCCACTCAGACAGATCCGATTCAACAGAGGAGCCTGCAAGATCGGTCTGCTCGGTTACAGTCGCTTCGGCGTCATATTCGGTGACTGCGTCGGAAAGAGATGTGCCTTCGTTTACCTTTGCAAGCAGCTCTTCTGCAGTTGCCTTGGCGGCTGCCTTTGCCTCATCGGTGGGCTCGGCGGTCGTTGTGCTGTCGTCCTCGCTGCTGTCGGTCTCTTCAACCTCAGCTTCTACAAGATAGTAGCTGTAGGTGAACTTATCATAGCTGTCCTTTACGGAATCGTATTCCTCCGCAAGCTCTTCGGCCGTGTACTCCTGTGCATCGGTGATGGTCGTCTGAACTCTTGTGGCAAGGGACTGAAGCTCGAGTATGCCGCGGGCAACGCTCTCGTTAACGCCGCGACCGTAGTTTGCGGTCAGAAATTTGCTTGCGCTTGCATAGTTGTTTTCCTTTGCGGTCGAAGCAATGGAATCAATAGTCTCATCTATCTCTGCTGTGTCCTCATCGGTGAGGGTGATGCCGTTCTGCTCGGCATATGCTTCATACGCGGCAAGCTGAATAAGCTGGGACTTGGTTGCATCGCGGAAATAATCGTCCCAGGTGTAGCTTTCGGTTTCCTCTTCAGTCTCGGAATCGGTCTCGGATTCGGAATCGCTGTCGCTGTCGTCGGAGCTTGAGTTGGGGTTGTACGGGCACTCCTGCTCGTCAAGCGGTTCGGACGAATCGATGCCGAGGATAGAGGATGCATAATCACCGTAGGTGTTCATAAGGCTTATATACTGCATATGATATACATAATTGCACTCGGCAACCGAGAAGCTGCGCTCGCCTGCGGATATGGTCATATCGCCGACTGTGACCTCGGTGTTCTCTACTGTCAGACCGTCAAGCGTTCTGTACAGTGCGCCGGTGTTGAGATAAATTGCGAATGCGAAGAAGAGAACCAGTAAAACGCCGACTACAGTCCACTTAATCTTCTGCTTTTTCTTCTTGTCGGCTTCCTTCCTTGCATTGATGTCCTTTGCGTAGGAGCCTTCGCTGCGGGCGGTCTGCCTGTTTTTTCTTTCGGTTGATGCACTCATGTCTTGTCTTCCTTTTTCAAATTATCAATTAGGTAAAATCAATAGGATTTACACATTATACCTCAAAAGGGCGGCTGTTTCAATAGCAAAGTTGCAGTGCGGCCTGTGTTGTAGTATAATCGCGAAGGAATATTTTTCAGCGAGGCTTTGATGTGAAAACCAAGGGTAAACAACGCAAAGGCCACGGCTGTCTGACGGGGATTATAATAATTGCCCTTATGGCGGCGGTTCTGGCTTTTCTGATAAAAGACAGCAGAGAAAATCTTGAGATAAGCGATTATGAGCTGAGCTCATCTAAACTTCCGGCGAGTTTTGACGGCTTTAAGATAGTGCAGCTGTCGGATCTGCACGGTGCCGAGTTCGGCGAAGACGGGAAGGAGCTCGTGACAAAGGTTAAAGAGCTTGAGCCGGATATAATCGTTCTCACCGGCGATTTCGTGACCGATGAGGGTGACATTGACGCAGTCCAACGGCTCGCGGAAGCCCTTGTCGAGCTGTGCCCCGTATATTTTATCAGCGGAAACCACGAGTACGGCTCGGGGCTGGCGCTCAATGTGAAAAGCATTATGGAAAACGCCGGCGTTGAGTATCTCGGCAACGAATATATTACGATATGCCGCGGTGATGACGAAATTATGCTTGCAGGCGTCGAGGATCCGCTTGCCTATGCCGATATGCTCACGCCCAATGAACTTGTCAGCCAAATGAAGGAGGAAGCTCCCAGTGCGTTTAAGATACTGCTCGGGCATCGCAATTACTGGATGACAGAGTATCCGGAGCTGGAGGTTGACCTCATTTTCAGCGGTCACGCCCACGGCGGAATAGTGAGAATACCGGGGCTTGGCGGACTTATCGGAACCGACAGACACCTGTTTCCGGATTTTGAGGCCGGAATGTTTAATAACGGGCACTACACCATGATAGTTTCGCGCGGATTGGGAAACTCCGTGTCGGTCCCACGTCTTTTCAACCGGCCGGAGATAGTCTGCGTTACGCTCAGGTCCGAATAATCAATTAATCACAGCACGGCGCGGAAAATAATGCTCTTTCCGTCGGCGCTCTCTGCGCTTATGCTGCCGCCGAGAGCCTGCACGGTAGCCTTTGCGATGGCGAGACCTATTCCCGTTCCGCCTTCGGCGGAGCGCGCCTTGTCAGCACGATAGAAGCGGTCGAAGAAACGGTCAATGTCGCCGAGGGAATCGGGAGGACAGGTGTTATAAACCTCAATTATTTTATTCCTTCCGCGTGCGTAGAGCAAAAGTCGTATATCGCCGCCGACATCGGAATACTTAAAGGCATTGTCCAGCAGAATGGATATAAGCTGCTGCACGGCGGCCATGTCGCCGACCATGCGCAGTCCGCTGTCGATTTTTATATCGTAATTTTTGCCCTGCGCCTTTGCGCGCGGCTCAAATGGCTCGGCGGCCTCCCATGCCGCATCGCTGAGCGAAAATTCGCTTTTGTCCGGAAGAGGCATGCCCTCATCCAGACGCGAGAGCATAACGAGATTTTTCACGAGCTTTGACATATGCGCGGTCTGCTTTTGAATGTTGTCAACCCATTCGTTATCGCCGCTTTCCATTTTCAGAACCTCAGCACTCGTGGATATCGATGTGAGTGGGGTTTTCAGTTCGTGTCCGGCATCGGTTATAAACTGCTTTTGCAGCTCGATATTCCTGACATACGGCGCGATGGCCTTTTTTGAAAACGCCGCAACCAGGCCAAAGCCGGCAAGCAGACTTGCCGCCGCAACAATGAGCGAAACGCTCAGCAGTGTTTTCATCGACTGCTGCTCAAGCGAGGCATTTAAGAATATAACTGCCGCGCCGGCATTGCTGCTTTTGACGCAGTAGCGATAATCACCGTTGTAGCCGCGATTGTGCCCACCGGAGAGAGCGTCGTTTGCGTAATACACAGCCTGCTGTGCGCTGACCGTTGCAATATAATCGCTGAAGACCTGGACGGGGTTTCCGTCTGCGTTATATACGACGGCGAAGTATCGCGTCATATATTTTGCCTCGGGCGAGTTGTTATTGAACATTTCCGGCAGGGTGAAGTCGGACGATGAATAGTCCTGCCCGACCGTCGTCAGAGAGTTGATAGTCTCATCCAGACGGTTTGTTGTTATGTAATAGTTCCACAGATTGACCGCGACCAGCAGCACGAGAGTGACCGCACCCATTGCCGCCATTGCCGAGGCAATGAATCTGCGCCGCATTTTAACGAGCATTACTTTTCCTCCAGTGCGTAGCCTGCGCCGCGGATTGTCTTGATTTCAATGCCGGCGTTGAGCTCTCTGAGCTTTCTGCGCAGGAAGCCGATATATGTCCATACCACATCCGTCTCCGACTCAGTATCGAGATCCCAGACTTTCTGCATGAGTGCATCTGTTGAAAAAACTCTGCCGCGGTTTCGCATAAACAGCTCCATGAGCTGAAATTCCTTGTTGTTAAGGCGAACATTCTGTCCGTTTGAGGACAGCGTATAGGAGCTCAGGTCCAGACTGGTATCCCC
>CAVAPG010000093.1:0-6365 GCA_963590435.1 bacterium | reverse complement strand
TATCAGCGCCACTGCCGTTATCAGGCTTAATATTCTTTTCTTCATGGAACCCTCCCGTGTTACTGCCGCGACCAGGAAAAATCCGCAGCTTCCCAATTATAGAACAAGAGAGTCTGTCAATCAAGGAATTTCAAAAAATGTTTACATAATCGTGATACATTTGTCAAAAAAGCAGGTGCGGAGATATTCTTCGCACCTGCTAAATCTTTTTAATTTATCCTGTTATCTTCAGCCCTTTTCCTCGATGAGCGGGAGGTATTCCTTATATTTGGTGTCGTATGCGCAGCTGTAGTCGGCGCAGTCGGCAAACTTTGAAACCTCGCGCGTTGATTTATCTATCGGGCGCAGAGTTCCGGCACCGGCAACACAGCCTCCGGGACATGCCATGCCCTCGAGCAGATATCCGTCATATTTGCCTGCGCGCGCCATCAGCAGCAGCTTGCGGCACTCATGCAGGCCGGCGGCCTTGGCTATCTTGACCTCGCGCGTCGGGTCCATGGAATGAATGGCGTTGACAACCGCCTCGGCGACTCCGCCGGATACGGCGAATCTGCGTGCATCGGAGCCTGCCTGCGCAAGCGGCTGTGCCTCCTCGGCAGGGATGCACTCCTTATCGATGCCCTTGGCGGCAAACATGCCGAGCACCTCTTCAAATGTCAGAACAAAGTCGACATCACTGCGCACCGTGCGGCGGCTGGCCTCCAGCTTCTTTGCATCGCAGGGGCCGACGAAAACGACCTTGCAGCCGGGGTGGGTTTTCTTCACAAAGCGTGCGGTAAGCACCATCGGCGTCATGGCAACGGATATATTCTGCGCCATCTCGGGGAACATTTTCTTGACCATATCGCTCCACGCCGGGCAGCAGGACGTGACCATGAAATTATGCTTTGCCGGAACCTCTTCCAGGAAGTCCGAGGCCTCCTCGATTACGCACAGATCCGCGCCGATTGCCGCCTCATAGACATCCTCAAAGCCCAGACGCTTGAAGGCAGGGCGCATTTTTTCGGGCGTGGCATCCGGTCCGAACTGACCGACAAATGCCGGCGCGAGTACGACATAGACCGGCACTTCGCTCTTTATTGCCATGATGGTCTGGAAAATCTGGCTTTTGTCGCTTATCGCGCCGAAGGGGCAGTTTACAAGGCACTGACCGCAGGAAGTGCACTTGGAATAATCTATCTGTGCGCGGCCGAGATCATCCTTGCCTATTGCGGCAACGCCGCATGCCGTTTTGCACGGGCGCTCCTGGCGTATAATCGCCCTGAAGGAGCAGGCATCTATGCATCTGCCGCAGCGGATGCACTTTTCCGTGTCGATATGGGCATGTCCGTTGACCTTGCTGATGGCCTTCTTGGGGCATATCTCCATGCACGGATGCTCAAGGCAGCCCTGGCAGCCGTCGGTCACCTTCACGATATTATCCGGGCAGCGGTTGCAGGCGAATTTAATCACGTTTATAAGCGGCGGCTCGTAATACTTCTCGGCAACCACGCTCTCGTTGACCTGGTCGGATATGTTATTATGCTCGCCGAGCTTGCGCATCGGCAGTCCCATTGCAAGACGCAGTCTTTCGCCGACTATGGCGCGCTCTATTAATATATTATGGCGGTGAGGGCCTATCTCATCCGGATCGCCCGGGCATATTTTATACGGCAGCTCCTCAAGCCTGTGGGCATAATCTCCGCTGCCCTCGTATGCCATACGCGCAATCTCCGTGAAAACCTCATGGCGTATTCGCGTTTTGCCGGTGTCCATTCCTCTCATAGCCGTTCCTCCGTGTGTTCCTATACCATCGTTTATTTATATAGCAGCTGATTTGTATTGTTATATAACATGTCTTAATCAATAGCCATTTTGCCGAAGATAATTATACAAAATCATAGTGTTTTGTCAATATTTTGACCTTTAAATTTACGCGGAATTTATACCTCATCGCGATAATATAATTAAAGCAGGTATTAAAAAAATTAATACCTGCTCAGTTTCACTCTTTTTTATATTCTTTTATAATCTCCTCAACATCATCGGAGGGGTCCGGATTTTTCTTCTCCTTCGGCTTTCTCGTCGGGGCTTCAAGCGTCGGCTCCGGAACGGAGCTGTCCTCTGTTGCCGGGATGACCGTATCCTCGGGCTTTACCTCGGGCTCGACCGGCTCGACAGGAGCTTCCTCCGGCTTTTTCTCGGCTTCCGGCTCCGGCGGCGCACAGCGGTTCTTGACAATAAGCCAGCCGTACAGAAGAAGCATGCCGGCTGTTGAAACGAGGATAAGCTCAAGGCCCGTATAGCGGCTGTCGGCAAGCGTGGTGATGCACATAAATGCGGCAAAAAGGCTCATGAAGCAGGCCTTTTTCGGTTCCGGTCTGCCGAAGGCGTAGCCGGCAACATAGAACAGCGCAATCAGGATAACGCACACAGCGATGGTCTCAATGGCGTATATCCACAGATTCGGGTTGCTGGCGTTTGCCCTGTAGATTGAAACAAGCCACACGCAGTACATGATTATCGGGAAGGTCATCAATATACTCACAAGGCTCGGCGAATAGTGACTGCGCGATGCGCTGCATATTATCGGGAAGCCCAGACCGCTGAGCATCGCAAACACCGCAATGACTACATACATCGAGCGCAGCGTGTCAAGCTCGGTGTTGACTATCGTCAGCACGCCGCCTATTACGGCAATCGCGGCGAAAATCCATGCGCATATTATATATATAAGCGAAAGTCCGCGCAGGGCCTCGCTCATGCCCGTCGGGAAGACAGTGTCCTCATTCGTCAGCTTCCTGGTGCGCAGGAAGAGCAGCACCGCCGCGGCAATAATCACCGCCGGCAGAAGATAGTTGAGCACGCTGGGGTTTATAAGCCCCGTTTCCGAGTCACGCGCCGTCTGCAGCTGAAGCCAGCGGAAAAACGCGCCGAATGCACCGAGTGCGCATGTATAGCACAGCATTATCAGCGCCTCATTGGCTTTTTTATTATTTTTAATCATAATATCCTGTCCTGTGAATGCAATTTTTACGCCGTCAATTTTATACTCATTTGCCCTAACAGTCAAGGGAAAACAAAAGCCGGCAGGAGTTCGTCCTGCCGGCCGCAGCCTTCGGGGTCATCACGTGCTCACCCCGGACCGGAGTGCGATCTGAATATCGTCTCACATGGTCATCGGCTGTTTATTTATTTGTTTCGGGTCTCGGGATTACTCCTTGACGGTCTCTTCATCGGCTGCCGCCGCGGGAGCTTCCGCCTCGATAACCTTCTCTTCGGGCTCTGCCGCTGCTGCCGCCGCTGCTGCCTCGGCTGCTGCGTAACCTGCTGCGTATGCGCTTGCAGTGTCGCCGCCGTAAACATCGACATTGTCATCCTCTGCCGCTGCTGCCGCCAGTGCCGCTTCCTTCTTCTTTGCGGCCGCGCTTGCGATGATTGCAAAGATTGCACCCAGGATTGCCGCGCCTGCGAGGACATAGATAGCTGTCATATGCAGTGAGCCGGAGTACTCCTGAATCGGAGTGAAGTCAAGCTTGGAAGCCGTCTCGCCGATGTAATTGCCCGACCCGTCAACACGAATGGTGTAGACATAGTCGTGGAACTTGGTGACAAGTCCCGTTACGAGAACTGCAATTGCCATGATAGCGGTGATGATGCCAAGAGTCTTGCCGGTGCGCTTGCTGCCGTTGACTGCTGCGACGATGCCGAATATGCCGGCGATGATGCCGAGGACTGCCGCGACTGCGAGAACAACATACATTGCGATACGGACATAAACCTCGCTCTTGATATCTGCTTCCTGATCCTGCAGATACTGTTCGGCAAGATTAACGAGGGTCTGGCACTTGTCAAGGTCGAGCATTGCGTAGCCGTTCATAACTACGGTCTCGCCGTTTTCATCAACCTTATACATGTTGCTGATGACATAGTCGCCGAACTCATCGTATACTTCTTCGTTTACGGATGCCTTGCCGTTTTCAACAACGATGAGGTTGTCGGGAACTTCAAGACCGAACTCCTCAGCCAGATACTCGGGCAGGGACTTTACTGTCTCTTCGCCGCCGTAGTAGCTGAAGCAGGGCTGCATGCCTTCAAACAGTGCCTTTGCACCTTCTGCCAGCGAAATCTCGCCCTGTTCGAAAACGGAAAGCTGAGCCTTGCCATCTGCAAGCTGAACTTCTGCATCTGCAAGCTTTGCTGCGCCTTCGGCCAGCTCCTGGCGGCCGCTTGCGAGCTTTTCTTCACCTGCGGCGAGCTGATCCTCAGCGTCTGCAAGTGACTTCTTGCCTTCCTCGAGAGCAACGAGGCCGTCTTCATACTGCTGAAGCTGAGCCTTGCCGTCTGCTACCATCTGATTGACATATGCGGGGAAGTCGGTGACATCTTCGGGAATGTCAAGTCCGAGCTGGCTTGCAAGAGGACGTACAACGGATACAAACCACGCCTGAGCCGTTGAGAATCCGGGCAGCTTTGCTATCGTGCCGTCACGGAACTGAACATACTGGTTCAGATACGGAAGCAGAGGCTCGATCTTTGCGAGCTTTTCCTTGCCTTCGTTGTATGCCTGAGTGTTGGCATCGATGGTTGCCTGGCCTTCTGCCAGGGTCTGCTTGCCTGCCTCATAAGCGGCATAGCCGTCTGCCAGGGTCTGCTCGCCTGCGGCGAGGGTCTGCTGACCTGCTGCGTAATCGCTCTGGCCCTGAGCATACTGTGCGAGGCCGTCGGTGTAGGTGCCTACGCCGGTGATGTAGGTCTCTTCATTTTCCTTAAGCTGATCAATACCTGCCTGTGCGGTCTCGAGATTTTCTCTCGCATAAGCTGCGTCAGCGTTCTTGTAGTCATTGATATTCAGAACATCGCGAACGCCGGCAACGCAGGCGAACAGGCTGAATATGCACGCGAGAACAAGGATAATGCTGAAGACCATAAGTAATACTCGTTTCATTGTATTCCTCCCTAACTTTTTTATATAAATATTACTTAATGAACTTAATGACTTGCACCGAAAGTGTATAAGGTAATACATTATCGCCGAATTTGTTTGACTTTTGTCAGTGTACCACACAATGTCAAAATAGTAAAGAAAAAATGACAATGTTTTTGAAAAAATTTTAACTTTTTTCTTAGTATTTTTTACTAAAAAAGGCGCTCCAAAGCACTTTTCATTGAATAGCTTAGACAAATTGCCAATTTTGTCACATTTCTTGTTTACATATTATACACATTTTTATCTGTATATTGTGAACAAGCTATGAACGGTGTATAAATTTCTTATCCCGCTCATAAAATTACGGCATCAGGCAGAAAAAAACGCCCCCGAAAAGCTCGGAGACGTTTGATGAACTTCTTTATAAAATTTTCCCCTGACTTATCTTTATATCATGGTATCAGGGCGATAAGCCCGGCAATCAGGCAGCACGGCAGACCGATTAACATTCCCACGCACGAGCCCTTGATATGGAACATATAGTCGTGATAGGCATCGGTTAAATCTTCGGTTCCCGGAATGATACATCTTTTTGAGTGGCAGAACCACAGACAGTCAAGGACAAGCGCGTCATACCAGTCGACGATAGTCCAAATGAGATATGATACTCCAAAGCCCGAAAGGAACGTCGTACAGCCGTTTACATAGCGGACGATCAGCCCCATCAGCAGACCTACAATAATCATCGCGGGCCATTTCTTTTTGATTCTCTGTATCAGAGGAAGGGGTTTATCGTCGAGGACCATTCCGAGGTCGATAAGTCTTTGGACAATTTCGGGCGGATAGTTCAGTTTTGCAAGTTCGAGGTGCTTCATTATATTTTTGACCAGTGCAAAACAGCACAAAGTAAGAATCAAGCAGATGACGACTGCCTCAATGATAAATGCAAGCATGATTACCCTCCGTTAAAGCAGTGACACAATCAGCGCCGAAAGCGCCGCGATTGCCGCAAAAAGCGGAACACCGCGTACAAACGATCCGATGTGCTTCTGCGGGTTCTGATAGGCCTCTTTTTCGGGAATGAACGAAAATCTGATGCGCTTAGTGTTGCGCCACCAGAGCAGGTCGATAATCAGCAGGTCGAACAGACCGAGCCCCTCGCCGAGGATGAGAAAATACCAAAACGCGGGCAGATATCCGTCAAAGGCGAGAATGTTCTTGAAGATTAGTCCGATTACAGAGAACACGACTGTGAAGAGAATCAGATTGCCGAGCAGAATTGACGGAATGGATTTTTCCTTCGGCGCGGCGTCGTGGAGCTTTTCCCGAACGCGGGCCTGCACCTGTTCGGGATAGGAGCGCAGTCCCGCAAGATTTTTCTTGTCCGTTCCCGTGCACAGAAAACAGATTCCCCAGTACAGAAACCAGAACATCACTGCAATAATCCACTTCATTT
>CAVAPG010000092.1:0-6449 GCA_963590435.1 bacterium | reverse complement strand
GTGTATGAGAATATAGACGAGTATTTCGATATAAACGGCGACGGGAATCTCTGGCTTGCCACGACAAAGGCACCGCGTGACTATTCTCAGGCCGATTTCTCGACCGAGACGGTGAGCATAATGCTCGGCAAGGAGACCGCCGGACTGCCGGAGGCGCTTCGCGTGAAATATTACGACCGATGCATACGCATTCCGATGGTAAGCGAGGCCAGAAGCCTGAATCTTTCAAATTCGGCGGCAATACTGGCATACGAGGCCTTGCGTCAGCAGGGCTTTCCGGGCCTGAAGGGCATAGGCTCCATGGCCGAATCATAACAGTTATTTAATAAATTTTCAATACCGAGTCGGAATTTTCCGACGGAAAGGAGCATTATTATGAATTACAACAAGAAAAGCGTGCTCGATGCGGACATCAGGGGGAAGAAGGTGCTTCTGCGCTGCGATTTCAACGTCCCCCAGAACAAGGAGACAGGCGAGATAACAAGCGATAAGCGCATCGTTGCCGCTCTGCCTACGATAAAATATCTGCTGGATAACGGCGCGGCCGTTATTGCATGCTCTCATCTGGGCAAGCCCAAGGGCGAATGGAAAGAAAAGCTTACGCTCGCTCCCGTTGCAAAGCGCCTTTCCGAGCTGCTCGGTGTTGAGGTCATCTTTGCCAAGGATATAATAGGCGAGGACGCGCAGGCGAAGGCCGCGGCTCTCAAGCCCGGACAGATTATGCTGCTTGAAAATCTCCGTTTCGATATCCGCGAGGAGAAAAACGGCGATGACTTTGCAAAGGCACTGAGCGATATGGCACAGGTGTATGTCTCCGATGCCTTCGGCACAGTCCACCGCGCCCACGCCTCAACGGCCGGTGTTGCAAAATACCTTCCTGCATATGCCGGACTTCTTGTCGAAAAAGAGCTGTCTGTCATGGGCAAGGCACTCGATGATCCCGCACGCCCGTTTGTCGCGGTCCTCGGCGGAGCAAAGGTTTCCGACAAGATCGGCGTTATAAATAACCTGCTTGACAAGGCCGACACGATTATTATCGGCGGCGGCATGGCATATACATTCATAAAGGCAATGGGTCACGGCATAGGCAACTCACTGCTCGAGGCCGACAAGATCGATTACGCGCTTGAAATGATAGCAAAGGCAAAGGAAAAGAATGTTAAGCTTCTTCTGCCCATCGACACCGCAATAGGCAGCGAGTTCAAGGCCGACTGCGAGAAAAAGACGGTTTCCGTTGATGCAATTCCCGACGGCTGGATGGGACTCGATATCGGCCCGAAGACCGTGGAGCTGTTCTCCGAAGCCATCAAGGGCGCAAAAACCGTTGTCTGGAACGGACCTATGGGCGTTTTTGAGTTCGAAGCATTTGCGGAAGGCACCAAGGCAATCGCAAAAGCACTTGCAGAATCGGGCGCGGTAAGCATCGTCGGCGGCGGAGACAGTGCCGCGGCTGTCGAACAGCTCGGTTTTGCCGATAAAATGACGCATATTTCAACCGGCGGCGGCGCATCCCTCGAATTCCTTGAGGGTCTTGAACTTCCCGGCGTTGCATGCCTGCTGGATAAATAAAAACGGAGGCTCGGATATGAATACCAGATACAGAAAAACAATAATAGCCGGCAACTGGAAAATGAACATGCTCGTTTCGGATATAAAGCCCTTCATAGAGGAGCTCAAGCCGCTCATGCCGAAGACAAAGAGCTGTGATACGGTTCTGTGTGTTCCTGCCGTGAATATCGCCGCAATGCTCAAATCGGGCAAGGAAGCCAAGATCATAACAGGCGCACAGGATGTCTCCAAGTATGAAAAGGGAGCGTACACCGGCGAGGTTTCCGCAGCCCAGCTTGCCGATGCAGGCGTAAAATACTGCATCGTCGGTCACTCCGAGCGCCGCCAGTATCACGGCGAGGATGACCTGCTGATAAATGCAAAGACTCGTGCCCTGCTCGAGCACGGAGTAAACCCCATAATCTGCGTGGGCGAGAGCCTTGAGCAGCGCGAAATGGGCCTGACAATGGCGCACATAAACTATCAGGTGCGCGCCGCTTTGTGCGGAGTCGATGTGACGGCTCTGCGCCGCTGTGTTATAGCATATGAGCCGATCTGGGCCATCGGAACGGGCAAAACAGCCACCAGCGAGCAGGCAGAGGAAGTCTGCTGCGCAATCCGTTCCATTATCCGTGATATTTACGGCGCACGCGCCGCACGCGGTATAAGCATTCTCTACGGCGGCAGCATGAATGCGAAGAATGCATCCGAGCTTCTTGCTCAGCCCGATGTCGACGGCGGCCTTATAGGCGGAGCATCTCTCAAGCCTGCCGACTTTGCGGTTATTATCGCGGCAACGGGGGAAAACAATGAGTAAATGCGTTCTCGTTATCATGGACGGTTACGGCATCGCGCCGAGCTCCGACGGCAATGCCGTAAGCATTGCAAAAAAGCCGAATCTTGACCGCATATTTGCGGAAAACGCCTGCACCGAGCTTCAGGCATCGGGACTTGATGTCGGTCTGCCCGAGGGACAGATGGGCAACAGTGAGGTCGGGCATACGAATATCGGCGCCGGCCGCGTCGTGTTTCAGGATCTGCCGCGCATAAACAATGCCATTGCAGACGGAAGCTTCTTTGAAAATGCGGCATATGTCAAGGCAATGGACGATGCAAAAAACAGCGGCAGAGCACTGCATATAATGGGCCTGCTGTCCGACGGCGGCGTGCACAGCCATATAAATCACATATTTGCCGCCCTTGATATGGCAAAGCAGCGCGGACTTGAAAAGGCCTATGTCCACTGCTTCCTTGACGGACGCGATGTTCCCCCGAGAAGCGCGATTGAGTATATTACAAAGCTGCGCGATAAATGTGCGTCACTCGGCAACGCGAAAATTGCAACAATTCAGGGCCGTTTTTACGGTATGGACCGCGACAAACGCTGGGAGAGGGTCGAAGCCGGATATAATGCCATCGTCTGCGGCGAGGGTGCATTCAATCCCGACCCCGTGAAGGCTGTAGAGGACAGCTACGAGGCGAATGTCTCCGACGAATTTGTAAAGCCGGTCGTTGTCTGCCCCGAAGGCGTTATTAACGCCGGCGACAGCGTTATATTCATCAACTTCCGCCCGGACCGCGCACGCGAAATGACATGGGCACTGACCGTTCCCGATTTTGACGGCTTTGCACGCAAAAAAACGGTATTTCCGCTCAGCTATGTCTGCACCGCCCAGTATGACGAGACGCTGCCGCTGCCGATTGCATATCCGCCCGAGAAGCTTGAGAATACATTGGGACAGATAGTTTCGGAAAAAGGCTTTAAGCAGTTCCGCGTCGCGGAGACAGAGAAATATGCACACGTCACATTCTTCTTCAACGGTGGAGTGGAAAAACCCTGCGAGGGTGAGGACAGATGCCTTGTGCCTTCGCCGAAGCAGTTTCCGACATATGACCTCATCCCAGAAATGAGTGCGGTTGAGGTAGCCGATAAATGCGTTGAAGCCATAAAAAGCGACAAATACGAAATGGTGATCTGCAATTTTGCAAACTGCGATATGGTCGGCCACACGGGCGTTCTCAACGCCGCGGTAAAAGCGGTTGAAACAGTCGATGCCTGCATGGGCAGGGTGTTCGAAGCGGCAAAGAGCATGCCGGATACGGTCCTGTGCATAACAGCCGACCACGGCAACGCCGACTGCATGGTTAACGCCGACGGAAAAATAAATACTCAGCATACTACCAATCCCGTTCCTTTTGTGGTATGCTGTGACGGTGTAAAGCTTCGCAACGGCGGCCGCCTTTCGGATATAGCCCCGACGATGCTTGACATCATGAATATAGCAAAGCCCGATGCAATGAGCGGAAGCTCGCTGATAATCAAATAAAAAGGAGATTGTATCATGAAGCAGTATTTTGAAATCGTTGACGTAATGGCAAGAGAGATTCTCGATTCCCGTGGCAATCCTACAGTTGAGGTCGAGGTTACCCTCGATGACGGCACGGTCGGCCGTGCGGCAGTCCCCTCCGGCGCATCCACCGGTATGTACGAAGCATGCGAGCTTCGCGACGGCGACAAGAGCCGTTACGGCGGCAAGGGCGTAAGCAAGGCAGTCGAAAATGTCAACGGTGAAATTGCCGAGGCAATGGTCGGCCTGAATGTCCTCGATCAGCCCGGCATCGACAAGATGCTCATTGAGATAGACGGCACCCCCAACAAATCACGCCTCGGCGCAAATGCAATCCTCGGCGTATCACTTGCCTGCGCACGCGCCGCAGCAGAAGCCACCGGCCAGAGCCTTTATAACTACATCGGCGGCGTAAATGCCAAAACCCTGCCTGTTCCTATGATGAACGTCCTCAACGGCGGCGCACATGCAACCGGATCTAACGTCGATATTCAGGAGTTTATGATCATGCCCGTGAGCGCGACCAGCTGGAAGGAAGCACTGCGTATGTGCGCAGAGGTTTTCCATGCCCTTAAGAAGGTCGTCCCTGCATCAGGCGTTGGCGACGAAGGCGGCTATGCTCCTAACCTCGATTCCGACGAGGATGCACTCAAGGCACTCGTTGAGGCAATGGAAACGGCCGGCTACAAGCCCGGCGAGGACTTCAAGATTGCTATCGACGGCGCTGTTTCCGACTGGTACAGCGAAGAGGATAAGTGCTATCATCTGCCCAAGCGCGGCACGGTTATGACCAGCGAGCAGATGGTCGATATGTGGGAAGGCTTTGTCAACAAGTACCCCATCATCTCCATCGAGGACGGCATGGGCGAGAACGACTGGGAAGGCTGGCGACTTATGACCAAGCGCCTCGGCCACAGAATTCAGATTGTCGGCGATGATCTGTTTGTCACCAACACCGAGCGCATCAAGAAGGGCATTGCTCTGGGTGCTGCAAACGCAGTTCTTATCAAAGTAAACCAGATCGGCACCCTGACCGAGACCCTCGATGCTATCCAGATGGCGCACCGCGCAGGCTGGACGGCAGTTGTCTCCCACCGTTCGGGCGAGACCGAGGATACCACAATCGCCGATATCTCCGTTGCGGTCAACGCAGGCCAGATCAAGACCGGCGCACCCAGCCGTACCGACCGCGTCTGCAAGTACAATCAGCTTCTTCGCATTGAAGATGAGCTGTTCGACGTCGCAACATATCCCGGCATGGACGCATTCTTCTCCATTAAGTAATATAAGCGATAATCACAGCATCGGCAGGATTCTTTCCCGCCGATGCTCTTTTTGTATCTCGAAAACCACGGGCATTGCCCGTGGTTCAAAAAAGGTTAAACCTATAAGAAGAAAATAAAAAACGGCACCACCAAGTGGGGCCGTTCGTAAGGGCTTTGTGGTCGGCAGACCGTTTCGGCGCGCCTTAAGGCGCAGCCAACAGCATGCCCTTATAGGGCTAGTGCATGCCACCCGTTTTACGGGTGGTCATGACTATTTAAAGCCTGTATTTATTTTGCTCTTGTGCTGACTTCCTGCTTGAGCTTTGCGATGAAGTCTTCGACCTGCATGCTGCCCTCGTCGCCGCCGGCACGGGTACGCACGGAGATGCTGCCGTTTTCGGCTTCCTTATCACCGACGATTATCATGTACGGAATCTTCTGGGTCTGCGCTTCGCGGATCTTGTATCCGATTTTTTCGTTGCGCAGGTCACACTCGACGCGGAAGCCTTGCTTGTCAAGGCGCTTTGCAATGTATTTTGCATAGTCGTCCACGCGGTCGGTTATCGGCATGACCTTAACTTGAACAGGCGCGAGCCATGTCGGGAATGCGCCGGCAAAATGCTCGGTGATAACGCCGATGAAGCGCTCTATCGAGCCGAACACGACGCGGTGAATCATAACGGGGCGGTGCTTTTCGCCGTCTGCACCGACGTACTCAAGCTCAAATCTCTCGGGCAGCTGCATATCCAGCTGGATGGTGCCGCACTGCCATGTGCGTCCGAGGCTGTCCTCAAGATGGAAGTCGAGCTTCGGACCGTAGAATGCGCCGTCGCCCTCGTTTATGACGAAGCTCTTGCCCATTTCGGTGATGGCTTCCTTGAGAGTGTTCTGTGCAAACTCCCAGTCCTTCTCATCGCCCATGTGGTCGTCCGGCATGGTGCTCAGCTCGATCTCATAAGGCAGGCCGAAGAGAGAATACACCTCGTCGAAGAGCTTGACGACATTCTTGATCTCATCCTTCATCTGATCCCAGGTCATGAATATATGCGCATCGTCCTGCGTGAAGCATCTTACGCGGAACAGTCCGTGCAGAGCACCGGAAAGCTCATGACGGTGGACAAGGCCGAGCTCGCCGACACGCAGAGGCAGGTCACGGTAAGAATGCGGCTCGGATTTATAAACGAGCATGCCGCCCGGGCAGTTCATGGGCTTTATAGCATAGTCTTCTCCGTCGATGACGGTTGTGTACATGTTCTCTTTATAGTGGAACCAGTGACCCGAGGTCTCC
>CAVAPG010000091.1:0-6530 GCA_963590435.1 bacterium | reverse complement strand
CTCTCATTTGTCAGTAAGATGAAGCGCAATGCAGTATTCTGTTTCTGAATGTTTGGGTATTTTTAATTATTCGCTTGTGGTCTGTATTGCTCCGAGCATTACTATAGTGCCGATTGCAGAGACTATTACGCCTACAAATAATGTGAAATGCGGCGATGCTATGTCGAGCAGCAGACCTCCGAAATAGCTTGCGAAAATACTGCCTAGTGTCATCATCGAGGTGACGAATGATTGCCCTCTTACTGCATCTCGCTTCGGAATCACTTCGCCAACGTATTTGACGGAAGCGGGAACAAAAATGGCAAATGAAAGGGCTTGAAGTGCCTCGGCGGCATACAATGCAGGCAGACTTTGAGATAGATATATAAGGAATTCCTTAACCGTGAACATTATGACAGCAAATCGAAGTAGGGAGGAGCACTTAAAATGCTTTGTGAGCCTTGAAAAAAACAGCATCACCGGCACTTCCACAACCGTCATAAATGCCAACACATTTCCCATATCTTCACTCGTGCCACCAATGTTCCGTATAAATTCAATCATGAAATTACCAATCATTCCATGTGTGAAATACAAGGCGGCAGTACCGATAAGAAATAGCAAAAATCGTTTGTTTTCCTTAAAAAGCACTATAATATTGCCTGCATTTTCCGAACCGGCTTTCAGATTTTCGCTTGTTGACCGTCGTTCATTATATATTTTATCTTCCTGCCTGAACAAACTGGCTGAGATATATATTAGAACTGAGAAAATTATAAGTGTAGTCGGAATTGCATTTTCGCTCACTCGTTGAACTAAAATTCCAAGCACAACACTGCATATAGCATAAGCAAAAGATCCGAGTGCCCTGGAATGGCTGAAACTGATGTTGTATCCCCAATTTTCAATATAAAGGCTAATCGAAATACATAGCGGATTGAGCAATGTATTTCCCGCAATAATTAAGGCATACGCAAAAATAACAGGTAAACTGCCCGAAGGTAACAGGCAAACAAAAATCATAAGCAAAATTGCCGAGAGTGCCGTTATTCTTATGCATCGTAAAAGAGGTTTTTTGTTATTGCGGTCGACATATCCGGATACTAATGTTTGCGCGGTAAATCCACATATGTTTCCTACAGCAAAAACTATTCCGATTGCATGATTAGAATAGCCCCTTGATTGAAGAAACACCGTAGTAAAGCAGAATACCGCAGCACTTGTAATCCAATACGATATCTGCAAAATTGAATAGAAGATGTTAATCTTTCTGTTATTCAATCTTGTCACCATTACATCTGCCCTATAACGGAGCAAATTGTATCAAATGCTACCTGCGCAGCATATACTACATTTTTTTCGAAGCTGCCGAGCCCGGCTTCCTCTTCGGTATCTGAAATTGCACGGACGCAATTAAACGGGACATTCAAAGCATAGCACACATGTGCCGCTGCTGCAGTTTCCATGTCACAGCAGACCGGATTGAAATGTTCGATTATGCTCTCACGCCCAGCTTTTTCAATAAAAACATCACCGGTAACAGTCCTACCGCAGGAAAGTCCCATATTTCTTCCTATAGAAACAATATCATCAGCACAGATAAAATTAGGATTAATAATGCTTGGATGGTAATCTATTAGTAACTGCGGGGTAAGATCATGATAAACGCAGTCTGTAATCATTATGCTTTCGCCGATATGTATGCCTTTTTTTATAGCTCCGGCAACACCGGACATTATAACCCGCTCGACACCGCAGTCGTGTATAAGCGTTATTGTACCGAGTGCGGCATTAACCTTACCAATCCCACAAAAAATAACGGAAACATCATGACAGCATAATGTGCCGTTGATATTTTGCATTCCGTGTATTAGCCTTGGCTCTTTATTAAGAACCTTTTTATAAGGCTCAAATTCCTGTGCACATGCACACAAAATGCCTATTTTCATTACTCAATCTCCCATGGTAAATTAACAATTTCGTATTTGTGCCCAACTTCAGGCAAAAATTTATTTAAAACATCAGATGTTTTTATTTTAAGCGATGTTGTATTTATGCAAGGATGACATCCGATATACTCATCGTTAAGGATGTCGTTATCAATTAACAGTTTGACTTTTCCTTCATCATTCATAAGCCCCAGAACACTGACAGATCCAGGCGTTATATCCAAAAGTTCCAGCATGTGTTCGGGAGAGCCGAATGAGAGCCGTGATGTCCCTATTTGCTTTGAAAGAAGTTTAGTTTTAAACGGCTTATCACCCGGCATGAGCAGCAGATAAAAATCGGTTTGCTGACGATTTGTAAGAAACAGATTTTTGCATATATGCGCTCCCAGTGTTTTTTCAATCTCATGGCAAGCCTCAATAGTATCGGCATGCTCATGGTCGACAAGGCTGTAAACTATTCCAAGTCTGTCGAGCATATCATAACAGCGTTGCTCTTTCGGCAGCCTTTTATCATAATCAGACGGTCTGCCTTCGGTAAGTTTCAGCATTTCCATTAATTCACCTCTTGTTTGACGGTAACCAAATTCTATTTGACTCGGCAGCAGTAATCAGCTCATCTCTGAAATCGGGATGAGCTATACTTATAAGTGCATCAGCACGCTCCCATGTTGTAAGCCCGGCAAGATTAACAATTCCGTATTCTGTTGCAATATAATTTGCCATTGAGCGTGGAGTTGTAATTATATCACCATTGAATCCGGGCACTATGCGGCTGTGCATAATGCCTTTTTTATCTACATAGGCACTGCTCATGCAGATAAAAGATTTACCACCGTTGGACATTTGAGATCCGCTTACAAAGTCAAGCTGACCTCCTGTGCCGCTTATTTGTCGAGTTCCGGAGCTTTCCGAGCTTATTTGCCCGTACAGATCAATCCCTATGCATGCATTAATGGATATCATATTATCATTTTGCGCAATAACATAAGGGTCATTTACATATGAGAGGGGATAACCGATATAGTCGGGGTTATTATCAAGCCATTCGTTGAACTCATGACTTCCGATGGCAAGCCCGAGTATGCCTTTTCCCTGATGAATAGTTTTCTTTGCATTTGTAAGTTTGCCGGCTTTGAACATAGAAAGATATCCATCCGAGCACAATTCTGTATGCATACCCAAATCCTTAAGATCACTATCGGCAATGAGCTCACCAAGGGCATTGGGCATACCGCCTATTCCAAGCTGAACGCAAGAACCGTTTTTTATATGCGGCAACAGCAACTTAGCAATCTGCACATCTGTGTCGGTTGGCGATGGATTCGGCATTTCAAATAGTGGAGGGTCGCCGCTTTCAACTATGTAATCAACATCAGATATGTGAATTCTGACATCATCACTGCCCTTTATGCGCGGCATATTTCGATTAACTTCAACGATTACAATTCTTGAGTTATCCGCAATACATTTGGAAAGGCCAAGAGAAGCGCCAAAATAGAAATATCCTTCATCATCCATGTCTGATACTGTTGCCATGCAGACATCGGATGTAAGAAAGTTTTTATAATACCAAGCGAGATTTCTGAAAACCATCGGCTCAAAAAAAGCTCGTCCTTTATCGCACATTTTACGCTCATATGAGGAACAGTGCCATGTGTTATAGACAAAATGCTCCATTGTGGGGTCACATTCAATAACTTGAATCGGGCCAAAAAGCAAATCTCCGCGTATTTTAACACTCTTAAGCTCATCCCGTCTTTTTGAAAGTGCAAGATCACACATTACAGGGAAACCGAGGTTTGATGTGTATTCAACCCAATCACCGCTCTTTACGCATTTAACGGCTTCTTCTGCACTTGTGAGTTTAGAATTATAATTGCTTAATAATCCCATGATAAACCTCCCAATAATAACGCTATAATTATTGCATATTTTATAGCTTCATGCAACTTGTAAAAATAAAAATGTGGGTATATAATCATCATGATTTATGTATATTGGAGATAATATGTACCTTTGCAGTGAAACGGAACTTAATATAGAAAAAACATTTGAATGTGGGCAGTGCTTCCGGTGGAACCGCATGGAGGACGGATCTTATAGGGGAATTGTAAACGGTTATTACGCCGAGGTGTCAGTTGAAGACGGTAAAGTTTACATAACTTCAAATGCTCCCGATAACTTGTGGCGTTATTATTTTGATTTGGACACAAATTATGCAGAAATAAGCAGTACATTCACAGGAGAATATCTTTCAAAATGTGTAGAGTACGGCAAAGGAATACGCATACTGCGCCAAGAAAGCTGGGAGACATTATGCTCATTTATCATATCCCAGTGCAATAATATAAATAGAATTAAGGCTATTGTAGAGAGGCTTTGCGAAGCTTTTGGAGAAGAAAAAAACTATAATGGTAAAACATACTTCGCTTTTCCAAGTGCCGAGCGTATTGCCGAGCTCAAGCTCGATGATCTTACATATATACGTGCCGGTTACAGAGCAGAATATGTAATAGCCGCCGCACGTGCGATTGTGAATGGTGACATTAAACTCGAAGACCTAAAAAATGCAGATTTTCATCAGGCAATCAAAGAATTGCGAACAATCCGCGGAGTAGGTGAAAAGGTTGCTAATTGCGTTGTGCTTTTCGGATTAGAGCATATGGAAGCATTTCCTATAGACACATGGATGAAACGCGCATTGAAAGCAAATTTCCCACCGGATTTTAACCCTGAGACGCTCGGAAGATATGCCGGACTTGCTCAGCAGTATATTTTTTATTATGCAAGGAACGAAGGTGTGGATAAATGAAATATAAATTGCTTGCTGCAGATATGGATTCTACGGCTCTGAACTCAAGCAAAGAACTTACGCGAAGAACTGTAAATGCTATGGAAAAGGCCATAGAACAAGGCAAAGTTATTGCATTTTCCACGGGACGGAGCATAAGCCTTGTTCAGCCTTACATTGATATGGTTCACGGTATGCACTATGCTGTTACAGGTTCCGGTGCATCGGTTATTGACACATATACCGGAAAGAAATTTAACTATGAAACTATAGATGCTGAGACTGTAAAATATATTGTGGCTTGCGCTGCAGGATATGTCATGCCTATATTTTTTATAAACGATAAAACATACAGCAGCTCATGGTGTATAGATAACTGTGCAGATTTTGGCTTGAGCGCATACGAACCAATTTACAGAAAGGGCATGAACATTGTCGATGATGCATTTGCAATGTTTATGGCAGATCCAAAGCCTGTCGAAAAACTTAATCTTTTTTTTGCTCAGGCAGGGGAAGCAGACGATGTTTACGATCGAATAAAAATGCTTCCTGTCAGCTTTACAAGTCACACAACTTATTCGCTTGAAATTAATGCAAATGGTGTGAGCAAGGCTAAAGGGCTAAAAGCATTGTGTACTGCTTTGAATATTGAAATGTCTGAGTGTATAGCCATAGGTGATGCTCAAAACGACGAGGAAATGCTGAAAGCTGCCGGATTGAAAGTAGCAATGGCGAACGGAATTGACCGTGTCAAAGCAATTGTTGATATAATTGCACCGGATTGCGATAGTGATGGCGTTGCATCTGTGATTGAAGAATATTTTCTTGATTAGATACAGCTGATATAGTATAATACATAAATTAATTAGGCTGATTGGAGTCAATATTATGCATGAAAAAATAATGCAGCTTAAAAAATGGGTTGAAGAAAGCAATAATATTGTGTTCTTCGGCGGAGCCGGGGTTTCTACAGAAAGCGGAATACCGGATTTTCGCAGTGTTGACGGTCTGTATAATCAACAGTGGAGCTATCCTCCCGAGACTATATTGAGCCATACATTTTTTGTACGCAATCCTGAAGAATACTACAGATTCCATAGAGAAAAGCTTGTTGTTGATGGAGCAAAACCCAATGCCGCACATCTGAAGCTTGCGCAGTTGGAGAAGTTAGGTAAGCTCCGAGCCGTTATTACGCAGAATATTGACGGACTGCACCAGGCTGCCGGCAGCAAAAACGTCATTGAACTCCACGGAAGTATACTTCGCAGTTATTGTTCTGCATGCGGCAGACCAT
This sequence comes from bacterium, assembly GCA_963590435.1. Classification (GTDB taxonomy): domain Bacteria; phylum Bacillota; class Clostridia; order Oscillospirales; family Oscillospiraceae; genus F23-B02. The sequence continues at coordinate 517 of CAVAPG010000091.1, read as the reverse complement.
ATCCGGCCGAAAAAATGAATCACGGAGTTGGAGTTCCGTATTGCGATTGCGGAGGAATTATTCGCCCTGACATTGTTCTCTACGAAGAGCCGCTGGCAGAGCAAAATATCAGTGATGCCGTCGAGGCAATTTCAGAAGCTGATGTGCTTATAATCGGAGGAACCAGCCTCAATGTTTATCCGGCAGCAGGGCTGATAAACTATTATCGTGGGAATAAGCTTGTACTTGTAAATCTTAGTAAAACCCCATATGATGACAGGGCAGACCTTGTTATAAACGAGAAGATTGGAAAGGTGTTCAGCCAGCTTTGAGCAGAATAGATGTATTGGGCGTCGGATTTGATAATCTGACGAGAGAAAACGCAATAGAAAAATGCAAACAACTTATTGAAAAACACTGCGGCGCTTATATGGTAACGCCAAATCCCGAGATAGTTATGGCTGCATGGGATAACGAAGAGCTGAAAGACGTTTTAAGCAAAGCAGACCTTGTTATACCGGACGGTATAGGTGTTGTC
>CAVAPG010000090.1:0-6575 GCA_963590435.1 bacterium | reverse complement strand
GTGCACGGAGCGTGCACCCATATTGAGCGTTATAAAAATGAGGTGGCCTTATGGCAGAAAAAAGAGATTATTATGAGGTTCTCGGCGTATCAAAGGACGCAACCGAGGATCAGCTTAAAAAAGCATACAGAAAGCTTGCCAAGGAAAATCACCCCGATCTTCATCCAGGCGACAAAGAGTGTGAAGCACGGTTTAAGGAGATAAACGAGGCCTATGAGGTCCTTTCCGATGCCGACAAGCGTGCGAAATACGATCGCTTCGGTCACGCCGCATTTGACCCGAGCCAGGGCTACGGCGGAGGCGGAGGCTTCGGCGGCTTCAGCGGTTTCGGTGACTTCGGCGGCTTCGGTGATATATTCGGTGATATATTCGGCTTCGGCGGAGGCGGCGGAAGCAATCCCAATGCTCCGCGCAAGGGCGAAAACCTGCGCGCCAATGTCAATATAAAGTTTGAAGAGGCGGCGTTCGGCGTCAAAAAGGATGTGTTCGTGACGCGCGTTGAGCAGTGCCCCGACTGCAAGGGCACGGGCTGTGCCTCCGGCACCACGGCCGAGGTATGTCCCGACTGCAAGGGCTCCGGCCAGGTAAAAACCACGCAGCGCACGCCGTTTGGCATGATGCAGCAGAACACGCGCTGCAATAAGTGCAAGGGTCGCGGCAAGATTATCCACAGCCCGTGCAGCAGCTGCCACGGTGTCGGCAGTATTCGCCGTCAGCATAAGGTGAGCATCAGTGTGCCGGCAGGCATAGATGACGGACAGACCATATCCCTGCGCGGTCAGGGCAATGCCGGAACAAACGGCGGCCCTGCAGGCGATCTGCTGGTGACCGTTCTCGTTCAGCCTCACGCGAGGTTTGAGCGCGAGGGAGCATCTGTCCTGCTCAATCAGGATATATCCTTCGCAACGGCTGCACTTGGCGCTGAGATCGAGGTCCCGACGCTTGACGGCAAGGTCAAGCTCAATATACCCGAGGGCACCCAGACCGGAACGACGTTCCGTCTCAAGGGCAAGGGCATACCGTTCCTGCGCTCCGGCGGCAGAGGCGACCAGTTTGTAACCGTGAAGATCGCGGTTCCGAAGAACCTGACCCAGACGCAGAAGGAAGCATTGCGCAGCTTTGCCTCCACGCTCGGCGAAAATGTCGAATCCAAGAGCAGCGTATTCGGCAAGCGGAAGAAATAAGCTTGAAAATCCGGGTTCACGAGACAGAACATAAAAACATAATAATTATGCACAGCACGGTGAAATCCCATCAGACAGGACTTCACCGTGTTTTGTTTATGTCGAATGTCAGGTTTTTGCCTGTCGTATCGCCTATAGGCAGCTTTGAGTCGGCATAATGCCGATTTTTTTGTTTTTGCCCCGATGTAAAATTGACAAATTGACGAAAGTGTATTAAAATAGTTAAAAAATCGGCAACATTTTTTGAGAGGGTAAATATGACCGCAATGAAAGGGGAGATTAAGGTGCTGCAGGATAATTTCCTGGAGGTCTATGACAAGTTTAAGCTTGAGTTCTTCCGAAGAATTTTCGAGCTTGTGCGCGAGCGTGAGGGCTCGCTTACGGCCATGGAGGCATTTTCAATCGAAGTAATCCACGCACTCGGCGAGCCGACAATCGGGCGCTTTGCCGAATTTCTGAACATTTCCCAGTCAAACGCAACATACAAGGTCAACAGTCTTATTAAAAAGGGCTATCTGAAAAAGCTCAACTCCGATACCGACAGAAGGGAGTATCACCTTGTCCTGTCGGAAAAATATTATAACTACACGGATATCATGCGAAGCTATGTAAACACCGTTGTCGACCGTATCGAAGCGCATTTTTCACCGGAGGAGACAGCGGTTTTCTCAAGCATGCTCGGCGGCATTTCGCGTGAGCTGATGCCCGAGGCGGATAAATTCGGACAGGTTAAATAAGTTTTTATTATATCAAATCAAAAGGAAGTGATTTCAGCATGAAGCTTACACCCGAACAGCAGGCAATGCTCAACGGCGAAAAGGGGGAAACAATGGCGAAGGTCGTCAAGACTCTCGTCATGTACGGCGATACATTCGGCGCCGAGCGCATGGTGCCGATAAGCTCAAAGTACGGTCACACGGTTATCAGCTTCGGACTGAAGGTCATGAAGCCGGTTTATGATCTGTATCAGGAGATTATAGACGCAGGACTTGCATCCGGCCAGAAGTTCACCGCCGATCCCAAGCCGCTGGATAAGCATGTTCCGAGCAGCCTGATTGAGGACCTTGTCTTCAAAAAATTCATGTATACGTATCAGGACGACTATGAGCAGCAGCTGCGTGAGCTTGGCATAACGAGCGATGATGACTACACCTGCACCTGCTATCTCGATCAGGTCGGCAACAAGCCCAATAAGGGCGAGGTGCTCTCGTGGGCAGAGTCATCCGCAGTCGTGTACGCAAACTCCGTGCTCGGCGCAAGGTGCAATCGCAACTCCGGCATGATTGAACTCATGGGCTCAATCGCGGGCTTTGTTCCCGAATTCGGTCTCCTACTGGACGAAAACCGCAAGGCGACATGGATAATCGAGCTTAAATGCTCGAAAAAGCCCGAGGCTCAGCTCCTGGGCTCTGCCATCGGCATGAAGGTCATGGAGGAGGTCCCGTATGTCAAGGGCCTCGATAAGTGGCTGGGTACGGAGCTTGACGATGAGGCCTGCGCATATCTTAAGGACTTCGGCGCGGCGACGGCATCAAACGGCGCGGTGGGACTGTATCATATCGAAAACCTCACGCCCGAAGCGGTCGAGCAGGGCGAGGGCATAATTGCCGAGGGTGCGAAGGTCTATGTCATTGACGATGCCGAGCTTGAGCGCGTCAAGGCATCCTACCCTGTTATCTGGAAGGACCCCGAGGCAGAACCTCAGCTGTGCTTTGTCGGCTGTCCGCATATGACGCTCAGACAGCTTATAGACTGGACGACGGCAGTCGGCACGGAGCTTAATAAAAACGGCCTTAAGAAAGTCACGGTGCCCACGGTGTTCACAGCGTCCACGCCAGTTATCAAGGAGTTTGAGAAAACGCCGTATTACAAGCAGCTCAAGCGGCAGGGAATTATCCTCAGCTACATCTGTCCGCTTATGTACATGAACAATCCTCTGTGCAAGAAGAAAGCGGTCATCACGTCTTCAAACAAGCTGCGCACCTACACCAGCGCACGTTATTACACCGAAAATGAGATTCTGCACACCATCACGACCAAGAGGGAGGGCAGGAAATGAAAAGCTTCAAAGGAAGAGTAGTAGTTCCCGGAACGTGCTCGGCAGAGGCACTTGTGTCCCACGGCGGCTTTAATACGCTCGCCTCGTATCAGATGGGCATGATGTTCGGCGATAAGCAGATGAAATGCGGCGACCAGAACAACGCCGAAATTTATAAAAAGCCCATGATCGGCAAGGCTCTGTGCCTGCCCATGACCATCGGCTCAACGACGGGCGGAATGGTGCTCTTTACGGTCTGCGCCCTCGGAAAACAGGCAGCCTGCATGCTGTTTTCAAAGCCCATAGATTCGCTTGCCGCCTCCGGCGCAATACTCGGCGATGTGTGGACGGATGCGAAAATGCCGGTTGTCGACAGTCTGGGCGATGAGTTCCTTGAATATGTCAAAACCGGCGCCAAGGTCACAGTAAAGGACGACGGCGTCGTCGAGGTTGAATGAGCAATAATATAAATCGATAACAAAAATGCTCTCTGAGGATTAACCCCGGAGAGCATTTTTCATATTTGTCCGTCAGTCGGATATAATCTCGCCGCTGTTGGATATCGTCACAACGCGAAGCGGAATTTTCTTTCCGCATGCGGCAAGGGCGCGGCTGAGCGCCATCTGAAGTCCGCCGCAGCAGGGTACCTGCATGCGCGTGAGGGTTACGGACTTAATATCGTTTGCCGCGAGTATCTCGCCGAGCTTTTCGGCATAGTCAACGGCATCGAGCTTCGGGCAGCCGACATGCGTTACGCGACCCTTGATGAAATCGGCGTGGAAATTGCCATAGGCATATGCCGTGCAGTCGGCGGCAACAAGCAGATCAGCGCCGTCAAAATATGCGGCCTTGACGGGAGCAAGGCGGATCTGAACAGGCCAGTTGCAAAGCTGAGCGGGAGCGTGGACATTGTCGCCCTCATGGGTTTCAATGCGGCTCGGAGCAGAGCCGGGGCAGCCGGTGAACGCCTGCTTTTTGGCGGCCTGTGCTGCCTTTACGGCGGCCTCGTCATATGCAGCGGCCTCGCGCTCAATAAAGCTGATTGCGCCGGTGGGGCAGTTAGGCAGGCAGTCGCCGAGTCCGTCGCAGTAATCATCGCGCATAAGATGCGCCTTGCCGTTGACAAGACCGATTGCACCCTCGTGGCATGCATGCACGCACTTTCCGCAGCCGTTGCACTTTTCCTCGTTTATCTGAATAACTCTTCTTATCATTTGCACTACCTCCGAATATTTACCTTCACAAGCTTATATTATACCATCGGAAATAAATTTGGTGTAGCATGCGCTACACCAAATGAGCTTATTTATTATAATCCTCAAGTCTGCGGATGCTGCCCGTTTGGGGGACATAATCCGCCAGAAGCTCCATAGCCTGCTCAGGGGTGTCAGCTACGGAATACAGCGACAGACAGCCCTTTGACATAAACCGCCGCTCGGCAAGCTCGCAGAGCATGCTGAGCATTTTGTTGTGCGCACCGAGGGTGTTGAGCAGAACTATCGCGCGGTTATCTTGACCGAGCTGCTTGAGCGTGAGGATTTCGAAAAACTCTTCAAGGGTTCCTATCCCACCCGGCAGGACGATGCAGGCATCGGATTTGTCTTGCATAAGCTGCTTGCGCTCACGCATGGTGTCGGTGAATATAAGCTCGGTGCATTGCTCGTATAATATGCCCGGCTCGTCGAAAAAGCGCGGCGCAATGCCGATTATATCTCCGCCGGTGGAATGAACTCCGCGAGCACACGCGCCCATAAGCCCCTGTGCGCCGCCGCCGAATACGATGGAGTGGCCGCGCTCGCCAATAAGCCTTCCGAGGGTCTCCGTCTCGGTGTAATAGCGGCTGTCCAGCTCACGGCCGGACGCGCCGAAAATGCAAATTCTCATCAGCTGTCCATATCCTCATATACATCGAGGCCGTGCTTTGCCTCGGGTTTGTTGTCGCCGTGCTTAACAAACAGCATCGTAACGAAGCTGAGCGCGACGAACAGTGCCGCATACGGAAACAGCACCGTGTAGCTGATATTGCGCATAAGCCAGCCTGCGACTATCGGGGTTATGACCTGCGCGACCATCGAGAAGGTGTAGTAGTAGCCGGTGAATTTTCCTATATCCGAGCCGCGGCACATTTCAACGACCATCGGCAGGGAGTTGACGTTTATTGCCGCCCATGCAAGGCCGACAAGCGCGAAGATGATGAACATGATAAGATTAATTTCGCTGTAGGTCGTCGTCAGGAAATAGCCGAGCCCGAAACAGGCGGCAAGCAGGATTATTCCGGACATTATGGTGCGCTTTCTGCCGAATTTGGATGCGATGACGCCGATTGGAATATAGCTGACAACGGCGCCGCCCGTTGCGATAAGCAGGCAGGTCGATGCTCCGCCAAGAGCCTGCCCCATGACCTTGCTGACATAGGTTGTAAACCATGTCTCCACGGCGTTGTAGCCGATAAACCACAGGCAGATTGAGCACAGCAGGAAGATAAGGCTTCTCTTTACGGGTTTGGGCAGGGTTTCGTTGCCGCTGCCGTCGTCCTCTGCGAGGTTCCATTCCGGATGCTGCTGTTCAAGCTCCTGCTGCTCGGCAACGAGCTTGGGCTCTTTTACAGTCAGAAACAGCACGGCGATTGCCACGAACATAATCGCCGATACGACCATGAACAGCGGCTGATAGTTGACATGCTCAAGCCCCGCAACCTTGCTGTTGGGGTACATTACGGCGGCAACACCCAGATAGATAACGCCGCCGAGCGCGCCCATGAGATTGATTATTGCATTGCCCTTGCTGCGCAGAGGCTTGGGAGTTATGTCCGGCATAAGCGCAACGGCAGGAGAGCGATATGTGCCCATCGCGACAAGTAAAAGTCCGAGAACAACGACAAACGATGCCGTCTTGAAAGCGCTCGGCTCGGCAAAATAGCTGTTGTCAATCATGGGCAGAAGATTCATAAGGATAACCGCAAGACCCGTTCCGAACAGAACAAATGGCATGCGCTTACCGATTTTCGTGTTCGTCCTGTCGGATATCGCGCCGAACAGCGGCAGAAGAAACAGCGCCAGCACATTGTCGGCGGCCATAATTATGCCGGAATACGTCTCGTTAAGATGAAATGTGTTTGTCAGTATCAGCGGCACGATGCTGTTGTACATCTGCCAGAACGCGCATATGGACAGGAATGCAAGACCCGTCAGAACGGTGCGTTTGTTGTCAAGCTTCATTTCTCAGATAACCTCCGCAAATCATATGCTCAGATTATAGCATAGCCGGGTGCAAATTAACAGAAATAAAAAAGCAAAATAAACCGAACAAAACCGAAAAAAAGCAAATTAAACCGAGCAAAAGGCTACTAATAA
>CAVAPG010000089.1:0-6722 GCA_963590435.1 bacterium | reverse complement strand
GCAAAAAGCACAGGCTTTTTCGAGCCTGTGCTTTGTTTCTGCTTAGTTTTTGATTTTTTCGCTTATTTTCGGTTTTTTCGCTTTTGTTTTGCGCTTATTTCAGTCCGCGGGCTTTGACATAAGCGAGGATCGTATCAACGGTGCCCTCAATGCCGAGCTTTGAGCTGTTGACGCACAGATCGTAATTCTGCGCATCGCCCCAGATCTGATCGCTGTAGTACTTATAGAAGCTGGAACGGTCCTTATCGACTTCCTTGATCTTTTTGCGCGCCTGCGCCTCATCAAGGCCTTGACGCTGCTCGAGGCATTTGATACGTGCGTCGGTATCGCCGAGGATGAACACGCTGACAAGGTCCTTTCTGTCAGCCAGGACATAGTCTGCACAGCGGCCTACAAAGATGCAGTCCTCCTTCGAGGCGATATCGCGGATCGCATCGAACTGTGCGGAAACAACCTCCATGTTCAGACGGAAGTTTTCGTTCAGGCCATAGCCACCTGCGTGCAGGAGGAAAGCGGACATGCGCTTTTCGTCGTAGGCGTTGATCAGCTCACGGCTGAAGTCGGAATGCTTCGCCGCCTCGTCAACAATCTCTTTGTCATAGCACTTTACGCCAAGCTTATCTGCAAGAAGTCTTGCAATCTCTCTGCCGTTTGAACCATGCTGTCTGCCGATAGTGATAATCATAATGACTCCTCCAATACTTGTAATATCCTTTTGATGGTTTCATTATATCACTGTTTGTGAAAAAATCAACATATATAAAAAATTTTTATTTTATATGTTTTAAATATGGCAGACTGCATAAAAAGTTTATGCTTTTGTTGCTTTTCGCTCGGTGAGCTTCCTGTCGCCCTTATGAAGCAGCGGCGATATGCGCTTATACAGCAGCATGGTCAGCGCCGTTACTATGACGCCCTTGAGCAGGTTAAACGGAACAACGCAGAACAGAACAAGGGTCGATACGCTGTTTATTGCCGAGTTTATATCGCTGCCCATTGCAATTATCGCGTCAAGCGGCATGCCGTAGAGCTCGGCGAATGTCGGCAGAAGATACACGGCGTTGAACAGGCTTCCGAACACCGTCATGACCAGGGTTCCGGCAATCATGCCGACAAGCGCCGATTTTTTGCTCTTCTTGAGATGATAGATGCACGACGCCGGCAGGACGAAGGAGCAGCCGACGACGAAGTTTGCAAAGTCGCCGACGAAGGCCGTGGTGGTTCCCTTGAACACGAGCTTGACGATAATTTTAAGAAGCTCCGCCACGACACCCGAAACCGGTCCGAGATAGAAGGTGCATATCATGATGGGAATCTCGCTCAGGTCGATTTCATAAAAGCTCGGCGCGAAGAACAGGGGTATCTCGATGAACATCAGAACGCCGGCCATCGCGGAGAATATCGCCGTGTAAGCGAGGAAATGCGTGCTGCCGAGCTTCTTGCGGTTTTTCATTGCAAAGCGTTCAAACAGCACAGCGAGGATGAACAGTCCGGCGAATATGCCTAAAATTTCGAGCACGAAGCTCAGGTTTTCGCCGATTTGCGTGATAAGATTTTTCATGGGTAATGCCTCCGAAATTAAAAATCGCCCGAAAGAAAATATCTTTCAGGCGACGCAAAAAATCAATGCATACATCTTCTTCCATCCAGACTATACTGTCGGTACCGGAATCACACCGGTTCATGCCATACGGCTCGCGGACTTTACCGCCGGTCGGGAAACGCTCCCTGCCCTGAAGATATCCTATTCGGTTGTGGCTTTATTATAGCTCTGTATAATGCATTGTCAATACCCTTTTGACAATTTTACGAACTTGCCGTACAATAAATCCCGGTGATGTTATGGAACACGGAAAAAGCTGCTGCTTTTCGGGGCACAGGCCGTCCAAGCTGCCCTGGGGCTACGACGAGGCCGACCCGCGCTGCATTGAATTCAAGGAAAAGCTCGACGCCGTAATCGGCGCGATATACGAATCGGGAATAACGCATTTTATCTGCGGCATGGCGCTCGGCTGCGATATGTACTGCGCAGAGGCCGTCATCAGGCTCAAGCACAGCCACCCCGACATAACGCTTCAGGCGGCCGTTCCCTACAGGGCGCAGGCAGACGGCTGGAGCGAGCACAACCGCATGAGATATATGCACATAATAGATAACTGCGACGAGATAAGCGTGCTTGCCGACGAATACAGTCCGGCATGCATGGCGATAAGAAACCGCTTCATGGTCGACAATTCCAATGTCCTGCTTGCCTGCTACGACGGGCAGAGCGGCGGCACGCGCAACACCATTTTATATGCCCAGAAGGCGGATATCGAGGTTATCCAGCTTCCGATAGAATAAAAGACCGGTCACACCGGTCTTTTATTCTATCTGTTTTTTCTTATATTTCGGGTCCGAGCTTTTTGAGAACGCCCTGAAAATACTCGGGAAGCTCCGTTGATATGACTACCCTCTCGCCACTGCGCGGATGGATGAATTTAAGCTCGCGCGCGTGCAGGCACTGTCCGCTCAGCCCCTTATCCGGCGAGGGCGCGCCGTAGACGGCATCTCCGAGCAGTGGGTGACCTATATGCGCCATGTGGACGCGGATCTGATGCGTGCGTCCCGTCTCCAGGCGGCAGCGGATATGCGTATAGCCGCGGTAGCGCGATATGACCTCCCAGTGCGTCACGGCATTGCGTGAGCCCTTCTGCGTGACCGCCATTTTCTTTCGGTCGGTCGGGTGGCGGCCTATGGGCGCGTCAACCGTGCCGCTGTCATCATGCATTCCGCCGCGAACAACGGCCTCGTATACCCGTGAAAGACTGCGGTCGGCAAGCTGGGACGACAGGGCAAGATGCGCAAAATCGTTTTTTGCCACGATGAGCAGACCGGACGTGTCCTTATCTATGCGGTGAACTATGCCGGGGCGCTTCTCGCCTCCTATGCCGGAAAGGGACCGGCCGCAGCGGAACATCAGCGCGTTTACAAGCGTTCCGTCGGGATGCCCGGGCGCAGGATGCACCACCATACCGCGCTGTTTGTTGACAACGAGCAGGTCATCGTCCTCATACACGATATCTATCGGAATATCCTGCGGCTTGAGCTCGCAGTCGGAGGCCTCGGGCAGGATAACCGTCACCTCATCGCCGGCAGAGCACTTATAATTTTTCCTGACAGCCTGTCCGCGCACGCTTACCATACCGCTTTCGATAAGCCTTGCGGCGGCACTGCGCGTAAGCGACGGCACACAGCGCGCAAGGAGAGCGTCGATGCGTTCGGCGCTCTCCTGTGCTGTCAGATATATAATATTATCGTCCAAATAGTCCATTACAGATCCCTGAATTCCGCAAGAATATCCTCAAGGTCATAGCTGACTGTCTCCTCGGGGGCCTTCTCGGGGGCAATATCCGCTTTTGCGGCGGGGGCGGCCGTTTTTTCCGGTGCAGGAGCGGCGGCTTTATTATCTGCCGCTTTTTCCTCTCTGCGCAGCATCGGGCCGAAATCATCCCAGAAGGCATCGTGCTCCGGCGGAAGCTTAGTTTCCTTCTTCTCCTGCTGTGCCGGCTTATCATCGGGCTTTGATGCCGTTGAAGATGCGCTGTTTAAACCGAACAGGTCGGCAAAATCATCCGCCGTTTCGGGCGCCGAGCGCGCAACCGGTCTGACCCGTATCGGCTTATCGTCCTCTTCCTCTTCGTCGTCATACTCACTGCGTGAGCCGAAGAACACATAGATGATAAACATCAGGCACGAGACGACAAGCACGGCGTCGGCGATATTAAACACCGCGAAATTTACAAACTCAAGCTTGAACATATCGACAACATAGCCGAGGAAAACCCTGTCGATGCAGTTGCCCAGCGCGCCCGTCAGAAACAGGACCTCGCACCAGACCGCAAAGCGTGAGTCGAACACCCGTTTTATAAGCAATACGGCTATGACAACGACGAACACCGCCGTCACGCCGAGGAATATCCACCGCGCAAACTCGACATTTTCAAGCATTCCGAAGGCGGCGCCGGAGTTATGAATATTAACAAGCTTCACCGCGCCCGGGATAAGCTCCTGCGAGCCGGTTGCCAGAGTTATATTTACCGTAACCCAGTATTTAAGCCACTGATCCGCAATGAGAATCAATACGGCTACAATCGCAAAAAGCATTTTCCAATCCTTTCGATGACCACACTGCGGTCATTTTATATTCATTACTATATAATGCACCAAAATATACTTTTCGTCAAGTCTTTCGCCCCTCAGGGCACGAAAACACCCGTCAGACTGCTCTCCGACGGGTGTTTTATAGTTTATCTTATTTTATATTATTCATGCGGTAGAGGAAGGTCAGTACCTGTGCGCGGCTTGCCTGAGCCTCGGGGCTGAAGGTCGTAGTCGATGTTCCGGAGGTAACGCCGTTTTCATATGCCCAGAGTATCGCCGAATAGGCAAAATAGATCTTTGCTACATCGGTGAAGGGATTGTATCCGCCGGCAACCGGTCTGTCGAGATAACGCCAGAGGAAGGTTACAAACTGCGCCCTTGTGACCTTGGCACTGGGTGCAAAATGCGTTTCGTCAACGCCTGCCGTTATGCCGTTTTCCGCGGCCCAGAGCACCGCATCGGTGTAATACTGTCCGTCACTGACATCGACAAAGCCGCATTTCGTGCTGCTCGGCTTCGGCTCTCCGGCAAGGCGCCAGAGGAAGGTTACGACCTGCGCCCTTGTGCATGTGTCATCGGGCGAGAATGTCGTCGCGCTTGTGCCTTCGGTTATGCCGTTATTATATGCCCAGAGTATCGCGTCGGTGTAATAGACATGCTTGCCCTGCGCGTCGATATCGCGGAAGGGATTTTTCGCGCCGCAAACGGTGCAGACGCCGTTTTTGAAGCTGTGGCCGAGCTGACGCACATAGTTGCCCTCGAATTTTTCGCCGCAGCTGCTGTCCTTGCATTCATAAATGCTGTAGCCCTGCTCCGAGCAGGTCGGCGCAACGACCGTGACGGTATATTCGTGCACGTGGTTATCATAGCTCTCCCATGTGAGAGTGCCGCCATAGTTATTGCCCTTGTAGTCTTCCCACTTCGTGTTGTTTTTCGGATAGACAATCGTTGTCGTGACGCCTTCAAATGCATTGGACGCAACCGAGCCGTACTCGCCGGAGATTCTGATGTAGTTTATATTCGCGCCCTTGGGGAAGGCGTTACCGTCAAGGATAAGGCTCTTGCAGTCGAGGTTTACCGAGGATATCGCGGTGCAGCCGGAAAAGGCATTTTTCTCGATGCGCAGGCTGTCTGCACGACTGTAGATGACAATTTCGCTCAATGCCGTGCAGCCGGAAAATGCGTTGGACTTAATCGTCGTGCCCGAGCCGCCGTAGCTGGAGTCGTCATTGACTATAAAGGCCTTGAGCGCGGTGCAGCCGGAAAACAGCTTGGTCGGTATCGTCGAAAGTCCGGACGGAAGCTCGGCATAGCTGAGCGCGGTGCAGCCGGAAAACGCGCCCTCTCCGATGCTTGTCACGCTCTTGGGAACGGATATACTGCTTATCGCCGTGCCGGAGTAAGCATAGCTTCCGATGCTTGTGCAGTCAGTCGGAACTCCGATGACCGAAAGGGACGAGCAGCCGTAGAAGCAGCTGTCCCCGATGGATTTGACGCCGTCTATGCCGTCAAGATTGCTCAGTGCGCTGCAGCCGTAGAACGCGCCGTCGCCCAGCTTTTTAAGCTCGGAGTCTATCTCAACGCTTGTCAGCTTCTTGAGATTTGCAAAGGCATAGCTGCCGATGGTCTTTACGCCGGAGCTGACCACGACCTTCGTCACGGAGTCGGCATATTTATACCACGGTGCGCCCAGGTTGCTTGCCGATGTATAATCGTCCATCTCGCCCGTGCCGCTTATCTGCAGAATGCCGGTGTCCTCATTCAGGCTCCAGCTGAGGTTCGTGCCGCAGGTGCCGCGTATGGTCGTATCCTGCCACTGGGCATAGACCGTAATATCGCCGGTTATAATCGTCGAGGAGCTTATTTTATTTCCGCCGGTCTTGGCGTCATACCAGCCGAGGAATTTGAAGCCTTCAAGCGTGGGCGTGGGCAGCTCGACCTTGCCGTCTGCCGAGGCGTAGACCTTCTGCACACTGCAGCTGCCGCCGTTTGCGTCAAGCGTTATGCAGGGCAGCTTCTTCCACTGCGCGTATATCGTCGCGTCTTCGGAGAATTTATACGAGCTTGTTATCTTCGTGCCGCCCGATGCCGCCGTGTACCAGCCGGTGAATGAATATCCCTCGCGCGTCGGGGTCGGCAGTGAGCTTATAGTTCCGTCAGCGGATATATATGCGTTCGATTCCGAACAGCTGCCGCCGTTTGCGTCAAGCTTGACCGTCACCAGTCCCGGGCCGCCGCCGGATTTGTTGCTTATATACCAGATCTGCGATATATATGTGATAACACTCTTCTGCGAGCCTCGCTCACTTGCGTTATGGCTCTGCGTAAGCTTTATGCGCGCCGCCGCCGTTGCCGGGTCTGCGCAATAGAATATATCGTTTTCCGCATCGTAATCTGTCAGCAGGACAGCATGCGGCAGGCTTCCGTCATATATCTCGATGCCCTCGGGGTGACTGTCGAGCATGGATATCAGCGCGGCTTTCTTCTCTTCATAGCTCATGCCGGAATAGCTCTTGGTCACAACCGACATGCCCTCGTATGTGTAATTATATCTCATGCCCGTGCCGCTCACCCAGGCG
>CAVAPG010000088.1:0-6731 GCA_963590435.1 bacterium | reverse complement strand
TAGAATGATAAAACAGCATATATAGTTAAATGCACCGCAGGTAAACCCTGCAGTGCATACTTTGGTTATTCAATTATGCGCTTTGCGCCTGTATAATGATTTGCATAATAGGCTGCACTCAGTGAACTTATCACAACACAGCCCTTGCCGGATGAGGCGTGAATGAATTGACCGTCGCCAATGTACATGCCAACATGACCGATCGGATCAACGCTGTCAGAGAAGAAAACGAGGTCACCGGGCTGAAGATCGCTTTTGTCTACCTTAGTGCCGTTGTTTTTCCACTGTCCACCTGCACCGCGCCAAAGTGAGTAGCCGTATTGACCGTAAAGGTAATACATGAAGCCAGAGCAGTCGAAGCCGCTGGGCGACGCACCACCGTAAACATACGGCGTACCGAGATATTGCTTTGCGGTAGCGACAATCTGAGTCCCGACTGCACTGCTTGTGCTGAGCTTTATATAATCCGCACTCATGTATCCGCTCAGCCCGTTATATGTTACGGCGTACCAGGAACCCGTTTTACCGGTAACCTTTACCTGAATTCCTTTGTTGTAATAGCCAATGGTCGAATAACTTGTACCTGCTCCGCTTCTCATGCGGACGCCATTTCCGGTAACTATGCCGACTTTATCCATTTTTTCAACGGTGTTTGTTGATGCCGTGGAAACTATCTTGATGTAATCCTTGCTCATGTATCCGTATGTGCCGTTTACACTGATCTCATACCATGAGCCTGTTTCGCCGGTAATCTTGACGCTTGTACACTTACTGAGAGTGCTCGTTGCGGCAAAGTCGGTGCTCGGTCCCATCCTGAAGCGGACATTGCTTCCGCTTACCGTGCCGCTCTTGGCAGAATCATAAGTAGTTGTCGGGGTGATGCGAACATATTGTGCCGACATATATCCTGTTTTTCCGTTATACGAAATTTTATACCAGCCATTTACTGAGCCGAGAGCGGTCAGACTTACGCCGTTGGAGTAATAGCCGAGAGTATCGCTGCTGGTATTGGGTTGACTTCTGAGCCTTACACTTGTCCCGATGACACTTGCCTTAAATCCGTTTGATGTCGTTGTAGTTGCAGTGGAAGTGGTGGTTGTCGTAGTGGTTGTCGTTGATGTTGTGGAAGTGCTTGCCGTGTTTCCGACAGACAGCTTCATGTAATCGGCACTGACATAACCGGTCTTATTGTTGTAGCTGACCTTATACCAGTTTCCGGATGCACCGATTACGGACATTTTTGTGCCCTTATCATATGTACCGACAATAGAGCTGCTCGTACTTGCGTCGCTTCTCATGCGGACGTCATTGCCGGAGACAGTTCCGGTACCGAAATTGCCGCTGACCGAGCTTACGGTCTTAAGATATTGCGCAGAGGCGTAGCCGACGGTATTGTTGTACACAATTTTGCACCAGCCATTCTGCGTAAGACCGACAATAACTTCTGCACCGGCAGGCATGGTCATAATAATTGTTTTGCTTGTGCCGGCACCGCTTCTGAGATTTAGTGCTGTTGTGGTTTTTGCACCGCTTATGCCGGAGGCATCTGCAGAAATTGCAAAAAGCGAAACGCACATAATCACAGTAAGTACCAAGCTTAATAAACGTTTTTTCATCATAGACTCTCCAATCAGTAATCCTGAATGTAATCAAATTGTAACACAAAAACCGTGTTATGTCAACATTGTCATAACAAAGGCATTCAAACACACTGTAAACATTTGATGAATTATTTGAATACAATATATTGTACTTGTAATATTATTTAACAGATAGTTATTGTGTTGCTATATAAATATTTCAGTTTTAATTTTCAGATAATTATGATATACTGTAAAAGTAATATAATTTTCAGATAAACCGAGGAATATATATGAAGCATTCTCTTGGAAAAAAGCTTATAGCAATGATGCTGTGCCTATGCATGGTGCTGCCGCTGTGCGCCTGTTCAAGCGATGAGCCTGTGCAAAAGCAGATTTATTCGATGGACACCGTGATGACGCTTACGGCATATGGGAAATATGCAGAGGACGGAATTAATGCAGCGGCAGGCGTTATTAACTCTTTGGACGATGCACTTGATCCTGACAATGAAAGCAGCTATACATATCAGATAAACAATGCCAATGGCGATGATGTTATTATTACGCCGCAGGTGAACGAAATGCTTTCTACGGCACTGAGTGTCTATAATCTTTCGGGTGGCGCTCTGGATTTGTCTGTTTATCCTTTGTATGAAGCCTGGGGAGAATTCAACGAGGATACCGGGCGTATTCCCTCCGATGAGGAAATAGAAGAACTTCTCGAAAACCTCAGATTCGGCGAAACGGAAATAACAAATTTCGAGGGTGAGGCGAATTATTCTGTTCGTATGCCTGCGGGAACGCAAATAAGTTTCGGCGCGGTCGCAAAGGGATGTGCGTCGAAGTACGCAATAGATGCAATGCGTAAAAACGGAGTAACAAGCGGCATAGTTTCTCTCGGAGGAAATGTACAGACTCTTGGCACAAAGCCCGATGGCTCTAACTGGACTGTTGCGGTTGAGGATCCTAATAACACAAGTTCATATGTAGGCACTTTGTCTGTAGGCGAAACCGCCATTATAACAAGCGGAAGCTATCAACGCTATTTTACGGGCTCCGATGGAGTGAAATATCATCATTTAATCGACCCGAGCACCGGAAAGCCTGCAGATAACGATCTTGTTTCAGTGACGATTGTATGCTCGGACGGAACGCTGGCAGACTGCCTTTCAACGGCAATGTTCATTCTCGGTGAGAGCGCCGCCCTTAAATATTGGCGTGATAACGGCGGCTTTGAGATGATAATGATTACGAAGGATAATGAGATTCTCTGCACAACCGGACTGCTCGAAGTCTTCACGCTTACAAACAGCACGGATTATACATTAGAGATGGTTGAGTAAATAGCCGTTTGTATTCGCTTTTACACTTTATCTACATCTGCGATAACCCTACAGGGCAGACCTGTCATGCCTGCATAGCTCATAGGGTATGTATGTGCGCTGAACGATTGATTAATCGACAAAACATTGCCGAGATTACATAGGTTTTCTACGACAAAGACTCCTCTGTCTGCACAGTGCTGATCAGTCGGAGTATGTTCACCGCCGCGGCGAACGCCGGCAAAATCAATGCCGATAATACTCACGCCCATGTCAAGAAGCGCATCTATCAATTGGAACGAAAGCTGCGGATGCTCTTTGAAATATCTGCGGGTTCCGTATCCCTCTCGTTCAATAAATTCTGTATAAAACGCGACAAACATATTCTCGGAAATTTTGCTGAAATCTATATCTTGAACATCAATATCACGATCTACTACCGAGCTGACATCAAACACGATGCCGGCTCGTTCTGTATATTCCAAGGGAAAATCCTTATTCATAATATCAAAGTGGGTTCCGAGATGTCCAACCAGGGCTTTTTTCTCGTTTCCTTGAGCGTCGGCAGCTATTTTCGGTGTGATTTTAAAGGTAATATCAATTTTCATCGTTAGCTTAATTCCTTTCTCCGGGTTATGAATCAACCCCTGTGGTTTCAGTATATCATTGTATTATTTCCGGAACAAGTTGTATTAATTATACGGCGGCATAGGAACTTGAAACAAGTACTCTATACATGATATAATAGCCTAAATTATAAAACATTATGGGATGACTATGAAATATCTTGACACTGATATACGATACTGCAAAGGCATTGGCGAAAAAAAGGCCCAGCTTTTTAATAAAATTGGAATTTTTACGGTTCGTGATCTTGTCTCGTATTTTCCGCGAAGATATGAAGATCGGAGCAGTTTTAAGCCGATTGCATTGACCTGCGACGGAGAAACGGTCTGCATAAATGCGCTTGCCGCCGAAGATGCGCACCTTGTTCGTGTTCGCAGAGGTTTAGAGCTCGTCAAGTTCAGAGCAGTGGACGAGAGCGGTTCGGTTGACATAACTTTTTTTAATCAGCCATATATAAAAAACAGCATTCATCGTGGAGACTGTCTTAATATCTATGGGAAAATAATAGGTATTGGCGCAAGACGAACGATGACAAATCCGATTGTTGAACATCAGGGAGCGGCAGGCACTGTAACCGGACGCATTGTGCCGTTATATAAGCTGACAACGGGACTTTCCCAAAAGGTAATTATGTCCACTGTGCGGCAGGCATTGGATGCATGCCTGTCGGAGCTGCCGGAGGTGCTGCCGGAGCAACTGCGCGAAAAATATCAGCTTGCGCATGTCCAGTACGCATATGAGAACATCCATTTTCCCGAAACATTCGAAGATTTGGAACTTGCACGGCGCAGATTGGTGTTCGAGGAGCTGTTTTTGCTGGCGTGTGCGCTCGGCAAAATGAAAGGCAGCCATATTAAGCAAAGCGGAATACGCATGGATACTCAAAACATCGATGAATTTTACGCGCAAATGCCTTTTTCGCCAACCGGTGCGCAAAAACGAGCCGTCTTGGAGGCTGTGCATGATATGCAGTCCGGCAATGCAATGAACAGGCTTGTTCAGGGTGATGTCGGCAGTGGCAAAACGTTTGTTGCAGCTGCACTTATATGGTATGCATGGAAAAACGGATATACATCAGCATTCATGGCTCCGACCGAGATACTTGCCGATCAGCATTTTGAAACTCTGAGAGATCTTTTCGCCCCGTTTGGATTGCGCATAGGGAAGCTTACCGGAGCTATGACCGCAAAGCAGAAGCGCGAGATAAAGGCAGATCTTGCAAACGGAGAGCTTGATCTTATAGTAGGCACTCATGCGCTTTTTTCCGAAGATGTGGAGTATTCCAACCTCGGCCTTGTCATAACTGATGAGCAGCATCGATTCGGCGTAAACCAACGGTCGAAATTAATATCAAAGGCAGATAAACCCCATGTGCTTGTAATGTCGGCTACTCCGATTCCACGCACGCTCGCTCTCATTATATACGGCGACCTTGACATTTCAATAATTGATGAATTGCCTCCTGGCAGACAGAAGGTTGATACGTTTGCTGTGAGCGAGAGCTATCGCACGCGTTTAAACGGATTCATCAGAAAGCTCGTGAGCGAAGGCAGACAGGTGTTTGTTGTTTGCCCTATGATAGAAGAAAACGAGGAAGTTCCGCCGGATCTTAAATCAGCACAGCAGTATGCAGCTGAGCTTCAGAATTATTTCCCCAACTTCAAGGTTGCGTGTGTTCACGGTAAGCTCAAAGCAAAAGAAAAAAACGATATTATGTCAACCTTCGCTGCGGGTAATATCGATATTCTTGTTTCAACGACAGTTATAGAGGTTGGAGTTGATGTGCCAAACGCCGCGCTTATGATAGTAGAAAACGCCGACAGGTTTGGTCTTAGTCAGCTTCATCAGCTTCGAGGTCGTGTTGGGCGAGGAACATTTAAAAGTTATTGTGTGCTCGTTTCCGACAGTGATAATGAAGCTACGCAGGCAAGGCTTAAAATAATGACCAAAACGAATGACGGCTTTAAGATATCCGAGGAGGATTTGCGCCTGCGCGGCCCCGGTGATTTCTTCGGTTCACGCCAACACGGACTTCCGGCGATGCATGTTGCGGACCTTTGCTCCGATATGAATGTTCTTCAAACGGCTCAAACCGCAGCTCAGGAGCTTTTAGCAGATGATCCGGAACTAAAAAAACCGGAACATGAGCCAATCAAACACGCTGTTGAGAGAATGTTTTCGCAAAATATCGATGCTCTTAACTAAATCTTAACTGAATATAACCCTAATTTGTTGAAATACCAATGTTTGCATATTATAATCAAATTATCAAAAATGCAAGGAAACAAATAAATGAAAACAGCTATTGTTACAGATGGAAAATACAGAATGTCGATCGCTGCTGTTCGTGCTTTGGGCAGAGCGGGATACAGCGTCGTTGTAACGCAAACACGTGCAGATGCTAAGGCTGCACCTTCTGTGTCGATGTCGCGCTTTTGTACAGAGCTTTGCTGGATTGACGGCAGTGTGAATGATGCTGAATATAAAGAGCACCTGTTGGCTGCTATTAAGAAATATGATAAACCTATATTGTTTTGCACCGGCGCTGTTACGCTAAATATGGTATCAGAAAATGCGAATGATTTTTCTCCTTATGCTAATTTTATTATTGCAAAAAAATCTGTGCTTGACGAACTCAATGACAAGGAAATAGTTCATGAGCGGGCGCAGTCTCTCGGAATACCGGTGCCGAAGCAGTATGATGATTTTCCGGATGAATTTCCGGTTGTTGTAAAGCCGCACTGTGGTGAAAAATTCGGTTTAAAAGCCTCTGAGAGGTATGCGGTTGCTCATAATCCGGAAGAATATGCGGCTGTAATTAAAAAAATGAGCCAATACGATCCGTCTCCGATAGTACAGAAAAAAATAGACGGTGATGGCGCAGGTGTAAGTCTTTTGATCGGAAAAAACGGAGAGCTTTTATGCGCACTTTGCCATAGAAGAGTGCGCGAATATCCAATAACAGGCGGACCTTCGACTTGCTGTGAGAGTTTCTTTGATGCGAAAATGATAGATCAGGCGTATAATCTTTTGCGCTCATTCGGATTTGTCGGCTGCGCAATGGTTGAGTTCAAAGGTGAATGCATCTTGGAAGTCAATCCCCGAGTATGGGGCAGCTTTCCAATGACACAGGCATCGAAGAGCCCATTCGTTGTAAAATATGCATCCGCAGCTTCAGGAGAGCCTGCAGTATATACGC
>CAVAPG010000087.1:0-6768 GCA_963590435.1 bacterium | reverse complement strand
ATGGAGGACTGCGACGAGGCAATACTCAAGGTCGAGATGGGACCCGAGAAGAAGAGCCGTAAGATATCTGACAAGGCAAAGCGCCTGACCGCATACCATGAATCTGGTCATGCAATAGCTTCAAAGTTTTTGCAGCACACAGACCCCGTGCACTATATTACCATTATTCCCCGTGGCATGGCCGGCGGATTTACGCTCTACCGTCCTGACGAGGATGCTGAGAACTTTACATCAAAGGCACAGATGTTCGAGCGCATTGTCTCCTGCCTTGGCGGTCGCATTGCGGAAAAGCTTTTCCTTGATGATATTTCAACAGGTGCGTCCGGCGACATTCAGCAGGCTACAAGCATAGCGCGTAATATGGTAACTAAATACGGCATGAGCGAAAAGCTCGGACCTATTCAGTACGACAGCTCTGATCACAGCATCTTTATCGGCCGTGACTTCGGCACAACCAAGAGCTACTCGGAAGAAACCGCAGCACTTATCGATGAAGAAGTCAAACACATCTTTGATGAAGCAGCGGCATTGTGCGAAAAGATACTGACCGAGCATCGTGAGACCCTTATCGGTGTGGCGGAATACCTGCTTGAAAATGAATCCATGGATCGTGAGACGTTTGATTACTACTGTGAGCACGGTCAGTTCCCTGAACCTAAGCCGGCTCCGGCAATGCAGGATGACACCATCGAACGTCCGGCGCGCAAAATAGCACGCTTTGACGAATCGCCAACGGAAGATGCCTCTGCCGGTATGGCCGATGAACCGGACGACGGTGGAAAAATCGAATAGAACAGCAGTTTTGCGCTTCGCAATAATAACGCAGTAAAATCATGCATTGCTGATTTCACATTCGAGAAACAAAAAATAAACAATTCGGATACTAAATCGAGAAATACCGTTAACAAAGCTTTGTTTAACGGTATTTCTTTTGACCATATATACAAAAATTATAGAAATATCGAGCGTTGTATGGTACACTAATTTAGCATTATGTAAAGCAAATAATTATTTTTTTGAGGAAATCTATGAGCTACACTGAAAAGAAAATTGATAGCGAGGAAAAGTATCACGGAGTAATTGTTAATGTACGCCTTGACCATGCTGAGCTTTGCGACGGAAAAGTCGTTAAGCGAGAAGTCGTTGAGCATCCCGGCGGTGCGACTATTCTGCCGATTGACGATGACGGATATTGCTACTGTGTGCGTCAATTTCGCTATCCTTTTCAAAAAGAGCTTCTTGAAGCGCCGGCAGGTAAGCTGTCGCCGGGAGAAGATCCAAAAGAATGTGCGGTTCGCGAGCTTTCAGAAGAAACCGGCTTAACGGCGGATGAGATTATATGTCTTGGAGAAGATTACACATCACCGGGTATATCAACGGAAACATTACATATATATCTTGCACGCGGACTTCATAAAGGACCAAGTCACCCTGATGAGGGAGAATTTCTGAGCGTTGAAAAGCATCACATTGACGAGCTTACACAGCTTGTAATGGACGGTGAAATCAGTGACGGAAAAACCGTTATAGCAGTTCTCAAAGCAAAAAGACTAATGGATAGTGAAAAATAGTTGCGATTTGTTTACATTGCTGATTGCCTCGGCTTGTATGCCGTGATATAATAACAAATCGGTGTGAGAACATCGATGAAAGGTGTAATATATGGAAAAGTACGTCATAAACGGTGGAAAGCCGCTTCAGGGCGAAGTTGAAATAAGCGGCGCAAAGAATGCTGCTGTAGCAATAATACCTGCCGCGTTGATGGTTGACGGAATCTGCCGCATAGAAAACATGCCTCAGATAAGTGATACCGACATGCTGCTGACAATACTGACTCATCTTGGCGCCAAGGTTAGAATGATATGCCCCGGTACTATAGAGATAGACAGCCGAGATGTCCGCTTCGGCGATGCCCCATTTGAACTTATGCGTAAAATTCGCGCATCGTATTATCTCATTGGCGCGATGCTCGGACGATTCGGAACTGCTAAGACGACAATGCCCGGAGGATGCAACTTCGGTGTTCGTCCTATTGACCAGCATATAAAGGGAATGAATGCCCTCGGAGCAGATGTAGATGTCCGCAACGGATTTGTCTATGCTGAAGCAATTGACGGCAAGCTGCATGGTGCGAAGATCTACCTTGATAAGGTTTCCGTTGGCGCAACCATGAATATAATTTTGGCTGCAACTATGGCAAGCGGCAGGACGATTATTGAAAATGCCGCAAGAGAGCCGCATATAGTTGATCTTGCCAATTTCCTGAATTCAATGGGTGCTGATGTTCGCGGCGCCGGCACTGACACGGTTAAGGTAAATGGGGTTGAACATTTGCATGGCGGAAGCTATTCGATTATCCCCGACCAGATAGAGGCAGGAACATATATGGTTGCGGCTGCCGCAACAGGCGGCGAGGTACTCGTTAAGAATGTCATCCCCAAGCATCTTGAATGCATATCCGCAAAACTTCGTGAAACGGGCACGATTGTTCAGGAGTACGAAGATTCTGTGCTTGTAAAGGGCAACGGCCATCTCCGTAAGGCAAATATCAAAACTCTGCCGTATCCCGGATTCCCGACTGATATGCAGCCGCAGATGGGTGCTTTGCTTTGCATGGCAACTGGAACAAGTGTTATAACAGAGGGTATCTACGACAACCGCTTTAAATATGTCAACGAACTTCGCAAAATGGGTGCTGATGTTCAGGTTGACGGTCGTATTGCGGTGTTTGAAGGTGGGGCAAAGCTTACCGGTGCGCCGGTTATGGCCTGTGATTTGCGTGCCGGAGCGGCGATGGTTATCGCCGGAATGTGTGCCAGCGGAAGAACAGAGATAGAGGATATTCATTTTATCGAACGCGGCTACGAAAATTTCGTCGGCAAGTTAAGAAATCTCGGCGCGGATATCAGTATAGTTGATTTCCCCGATGAACCTGAGATGCGGGATAAAGTGATATCGATAGGATAAAATATGCGTATAGTGACTTTTGCCAGCGGTTCATCGGGCAACTGCAGTCTCATTTCTGAAGGCAAAGCGAATATACTTATAGATGCGGGTATTTCCATGCGCAGGACGGTTGCTTCTCTTGCCGTACTTGGACTTACTCCGCAGGATTTGTGCGGAGTGCTCATAACACATGAGCACTCCGACCACATTTCCGGGCTGTCGATGTTGATTAAACATCACAATCTTAAAGTATTTGCTCCCTTGCGCCTGTGCGATGAGCTTTGCCGATTGAAACCGGATATAAAGAATAATTTAAATATAATGCCGCAGAATGATAAGCTGTGCTTCGAAGATGTTGAGGTAAGCTGCTTTAAAACTATGCATGATGCGACCTACAGCGTGGGATATCGCTTTGAGGGCGAACAGACCTTAGGCTTTGCAACCGACACAGGTTGTATAAATGACGAATTACTTGAGGGCCTTGAGGGCACCGATACTGCACTTATTGAAGCAAATCACGATTTGCAGATGCTTAAAAGCGGACCATATCCTGCCTTTCTGAAAGAACGTATTCTTTCACCAAGAGGGCATTTGTCAAATGATGATTGCGGAATTCTTGCAAACTACCTTGCAAATCACAGAACAAGGAATATAATATTAGGGCATCTGAGTCGCGACAATAATACACCGGAGACGGCACTGCAAACAGTTAAAGCCGCGGTAACGGATAAAAATGTACAGATATTTGTTGCTCCGGCAAACGATATGCTCGAAGTAAAAGCAGGGGACAGATTGAAATGCTTAATATAAGGTTGATTTGTGTTGGAAAACTTAAAGAAAAGTTTTATATCGATGCATTCAATGAATATTCAAAGCGCTTATCGGCCTGCTGCAAATTTGAATGTGTAGAATTAAATGAAACAAAATTAAGCTCATCACCGTCAAATAAAGAGATTGCTGCCGCTCTAGACAGGGAAGCTGAGGATATTGAGCGAGCACTGCTTAAGGATTCATATGTTATAGCAATGTGCGTTGAAGGTAAGCAGCTCAAAAGTGAAGAATTTGCAGGGAAAATAGATTCACTTGCTATTTCAGGCAAGGGTAGGATTTGTTTTATCATAGGCGGATCATTCGGTATAGCTCAAAAAATCAAACAACAAGCTGATATGCGATTGGGCATGAGCGAAATGACATTTCCGCATCACCTTGCAAGAGTTATGCTCACTGAGCAAATTTACCGAGCCTTTAAAATACTCGAGGGTTCTAAATATCACAAATAACGGAGGAATAAGATGGACGAAAAAGCCAAGCTCAGTTGGGGCAGACACATGACAGGTGAGCTTTTGAAAAAGTGGCCTAAGGATGAAAACGGCGAGCCTATTGAGCCTGTTTTTCTGACGCACTGCAAATGCCTTGACATCAACGATGAAATGATAGTAAACTTACTCGAGGCATACGGTATCCCGTGCATAAGGCTGTACCCGAATGACGGTGACTTCGGACGGCTGATACTTGGAACAAGCGGAACCGGTGTTGAGATATATGTGCCGAAAACAATGTATGAAGACGCTGTCAATTTAAGCGAAGGGAGCGCAGAATATGATGAGGAATTATAAGGAAGAATACCAGCGCTGGCTGGACAGCCCTGCACTGAGCGAAACCGAATGGGAGGAGCTTAACTCTATAGCAGATGACGAAAAAAAAATTGAGAGTAGATTTTTCGCACCGCTCGAGTTTGGCACGGCAGGTTTGCGCGGAACAATGAAACTCGGTTTGCATCAGATGAATGTTCATGTAATTCGTCACGCAACCCAGGCATTTGCCAATGTAATCAAAGCCGAGGGTGCGCAGGCAATGGAGAAGGGGATTGCAATATGCTTCGACTGTCGAAATAACAGCGAGCTCTTTGCCCATGAAGCGGCATGCGTAATGGCCGCAAACGGAATTCATGTACGCATTTTTGATGCACTGCGCCCGACACCGGAATTGAGCTTTGCTGTCCGTTATTACGGCACTACGGCCGGGCTTAATATAACCGCGTCGCATAATCCGAAGGAATATAACGGCTATAAAGTTTACTGGTCCGATGGTGCACAACTTCCTCCACAGCACGCTGAGGCCATTGCCGAACAGATGAGCAAGATAGATATCTTCAATGATTTTGTCACTTGTGATTTCGAAGATGCACTGTCATCGGGCAAAATTGAACTTATCGGGGCTGAAACAGACGAGGCGTACCTCGAGCAGGTCCTCGGACAGGCAATCAATAAATCTGTCGTTGCAAAGGTAGCCCCTGAGTTTAAGATAGTCTATACTCCTTTCCACGGTGCAGGCTACAAGCTCGTTCCGGAGGCACTGCACAGACTCGGTATAACCCAGCTTTTCCCGGTGCCCGAACAAATGGTTATTGACGGCAATTTCCCCACTGTTGAGAGTCCTAATCCGGAAAATCCCGAGGGCTTCTATCTTGCCGTGGATCTTGCGAAAGAAGTCGGCAGCGACCTTATTATAGGCACTGATCCGGATTCGGATCGTATAGGCGTTATGGTCAGATTCGGTGATGGCTATAAAACTATCACGGGCAATCAGCTCGGCGTATTGCTGCTTGACTATGTCATAACCGCAAGAAAAGCGGCAGGAACCTTGCCAGAGAATGCAGGCGCGGTAAAAAGCATTGTTACGACCGAGATGGCAAAAGCCGTTGCCGAAGCCAACGGCGTACATTTTGAGGATACATTCACGGGCTTCAAGTTTATGGCAGAACGCATCGCTCAGTGGGAGAGCGCCGGAAGCTATAAGTATATCTTCGCATACGAGGAAAGCTACGGTTACATGATGGGCGATTATGTCCGCGATAAGGACGCTGTAACCGCGTCAATGATGGTTGCCGAAATGGCGGCTTACTACTACGACAAGGGTATGAACCTCAGCCAGGCAATGGAGAGCCTGTATGAAAAATACGGACGCTATGCCGAGAAAACTCTTAATCTTGTAATGCCGGGCCTTGATGGCATTGTCAAAATGAAAAATCTTATGGCTGATCTCCGCAGCAATCCGCCAAGAAAAATAGCAGATGTTGAAGTGTTCAGAATCCGCGATTATTCAGACGGAAGCATAACAGTGCCGGAACTCGGAGTGGTAGGTAATACGCCTATCAAGGGCTCAAACGTCCTCTATTTTGAGCTTGCAGACGGAACAAGCTTCATTGTTCGCCCGTCCGGCACAGAACCGAAGGTTAAGGTCTATATTCTGTGCAAGGGCAAGGATAAAACAGAATGCGATGCTAAAATAGCCAAATATTCAGAATACGCGGAAAGTCTCAGAAAATGAAAGATAAATTTATTCAGCTGTGCAAGCTGTTCGGCACATTTGCGGTAGTAGGCGTGACTACCTTCGGCGGCGGCTATGCCATGTTGCCGGCTCTTCAGCGCGAGGTTGTAGAAAAACGCCGCTGGGCCACCGATGAAGAGGTTATGGACTGGTACGCCATCGGACAATGTACTCCCGGCGTTATAGCGGTGAATACTGCGACATTTGTCGGGCAAAAGCAGGCCGGCGTTTTGGGAGGAATTTTCGCAACACTTGGTGTTGTATTTCCTTCGCTTGTAATTATAACGATTATTGCGGCCTTTATTCAGAACTTTGCGCATTTGCCTGCGGTTCAGAGCGCTTTCGCGGGGATTCGTGTCTGCGTGTGTGTTCTTATACTCAATGCAGTTGTGAAGCTTTGGAAAAAATCCGTGGTTGACTGGAAAACACTTATCATATTCGCCGCTGTTTTTGCCTGCAGTGTATTTTTGGATATCTCACCGGTAATATATG
>CAVAPG010000086.1:0-6790 GCA_963590435.1 bacterium | reverse complement strand
CGGTCAGCAATCGCACAAGGCTTCAAGCCCTCTTTTAATCCTCGTTCTATTTTAAGGCGATCCGTCCATGTTAAGTGTTTGTGCATTTTTCTTCCTCCGTCTTTCAAAATGGCAAAAGGGCGGCATTTCTGCCGCCCCTGATGTTTGATTATCTGCCTGTTATTTTTAATTCTTTTTTCAAAGCTGCTTGCAGAACGGCAGAAAAGTTCACGCCTGCCCGCTCTGCTTCAAAATTCAGCCATGAAGGAATTGTGCAATTTTTCTTCACTACACGCATATCATTCTTTCTTCGATACTCTGCGAAATCAACATCAACCAGAGATATGATGCTTTCGGAAGGTGCTTGCGCCTGCGCAGTGGAAACGTTCGACGGTTCTGGCAATACTTCACCATCGTCTTGCATATCAATCCCCATAAGCCCGATCGCATCTCGTGCCATTTCAATTGCGTCCGGAATGTCTTTGCCTTGCGTATTGATATTGAAATCAGGAACAAAAACAACTATGAATTCTTTTCCCTGTGTCATGATAATGGGATATGCTTTTTTCATTTTGAATACCTCCTTGGGAAATTGTTTATATTAACTCGTCAAGGGCTGCGGGCTTATTTCAGCCCGCGCCGCTTGATGATTGCTTTTGCTAATTCTTCATCTGTTTCTTTGTGCCTCACAATGCTTTCCCTTTGACCATCCTTTACGTATATGTCGTGGTTTGCACCGTGCCGTTTGAACTTCCAACCGTTTCGTTCTAAAAGTTCGATGAGGTCTTTTGTTTTTATCATCTGTCCTCCTTACATTTATTATTATACGCCTTTAATACGCATAAGTCAATAGTTTTTTGAAAAAATATGCGCATTTTATACGTGCTTAATTAAAAAGAAAAGGGACAGGCCTGACCGCCTGCCCCTCTTTTTCACTTGTCCGGATATTCCGAACAACTTATTCGCCTTTGTTATATTCCGCTGTTGAAATACCGAGCAGCGCGCCAAGCAGTGTGCAGACGGCAAGCACTGTCTTTGTGACTTCGCCGGCATAAGGCCAGCCCCAGACGGCGGCCAGAGCTGCGTATGCTGTTCCGAGAGCGGGAAGGCATACCATTGTTATCCATTTGAGAACGTCGTAAACCTTGTTAGAAAGCTTCATTTTAAGTTCCTCCTCATTTCAAAAAATCGTTTTTTCGTAAATGCTCATCATAAACATTTTTGAGATGCATAATCGTCCGCGTTGCCCTGTTGTTTTCATAGCTCGGATGAGCCTCGCAGTAGTCTTCATAGCGGTCAACGTCGCGGAGTATGTCCACCCAGTGCTCCTCCGTGTGGGGGATGCCGCGGCGGACCTCGTCGCCGAAGCGGATTATCCGGCTGCGTGCATCGTCGGCCTTGCTCTCGGCATCTTGCGCGATGTGTTCGTCGAGCTTCCCGCTCAAGCTGTCGATCTGGTCGCAGATCTTGTTTGTTTCTTTTTTCTTTTCCTTTTTCGCCTGCACCTTGGCGAGAATCAGAGAAAAAACGCCGGAAACAATTGCAGCGCCGCATGCTGAAATAAATGTCTGAAAGAGTTCCATTTTACCCTCCTGCGCCTATCAAGGCGCTTTTTCTTATTTTCGGAGTAATTCCGTCCAGGTCAGCGCTCCGATGATGCCGTCGGCTGCGAGGCCGTTGTATGTCTGAAAAACCATGACGCGGTTTTTAAGCTTTGTTGAAAACTCGCCGTCAATAGTGATGTCAGCATCTCCGCGTGCCTTAAGCAGCGCCTGTGCAACTTCTACGTCCGCGCCGCTCATGCCCTCACACAAAACACGGGGAGGCCAGTACGTTTCCTCTGTGGTGTCACTTTCGGTGTCATTAGTGTCACTTGTAGTATCACTTACAGTATCATTAGTGTCACTCGCCTGTGCTTCTTTATACGCTGCATATGCCTGTTTACCGTAGTTGGCTCTGACAGCAATGTTATTTACTGCTGGTCTTTCATACTCAGTGCATACCTTGCTTGCTGCCTGATAAACGTCTGTTGCCGTTTTCAGATATGCCCACACTTTGGGGTAATCAAGCTGCATCTCTTTGATTGCAAAAGCAAGCTGCATCTGATGGTCGCCGACAGACTTGCCCTGTGATTTTGCAAAAGCTAACAGATTAGCCTTGCGGGTCTTGTACGTCCACTGGCAAAGCCCATAACCTACCGCGTCTTTTATGAAATTGATAGTACCATTGTCAGCCGCCGCCGTGTACGCATCGTCGCTCAAGCTTGTAGAGCCGCGCTGTGCGATGCTGCTTTTGCCGCCGCTCTCAGCCATGACGTTTCCCCAGAAGCCGCACGCGCCCTCAAGGGTCATGCCTGCCGATGCAAAATAGTCAATGCTTTCGTTTGCTGTCATTCGCTTGCCTCCTTCAATTTGTACTTGCCCGTTGTGGTGAACAGTGATGAAATGTCTGTCTGCTGCACCCAAGAGCCGCTTATCTTCTTGTAAACTGCCCGAACCTCTTTGTATGCCCCATCAACTTTGACGTACAGCCCCGTAGCCTCAGATGCGTGCGATTCTGTATATGTTACAATCGCGTAAATCTGCGTGATACGGAGGTTAAACGAACTGTTTTTATTGCTTGCTTTACCTCGCGTCGATAGCGTTAAGTTAATTGTCAAGTCATCAAGACTGCTAAACTCCGTATCACCTATGCCGAAGCTGCTTGCCGTGTACGTATGGTTTTCAACAGTATAATCTGTTCTCAAGCTGTTCATGCTGACTGTCTCTGTTGAACCTGTCGCGCCGTTGACTGTGATATAAAATTCAGTGTAGTCCGTGACGGTCACAATTGAAGAACGAGTGGTTTTGAGGTCGACATACACATCAATTGATTCAATCTTGATTTTACCCTTATTTGCCAACGTGCCGCCAAGCTTGAACTGCGATGTAACCGTTGTTGTAAGCTGTGCAAAGGAAACTTCAAGAGGGAGCAAATAGTGAAGGAGCAAAGCGCAAATCTAATTCCGATTACCTGCTTACCGGTAAACTTTTTTGCGGAGAATGCGGGTCTCCTATGGTTGGCTGCGCCGGAACAAGCCGAAACGGAACACTTCACTACTATTACACTTGCAAAAGCCGTGGGAAAAATGGCTGCAAGAAGCACAATATCCGTAGAGATTTCTTGGAGCAGTTCGTTGTGGATCTAACTCGCGAATGCATATCGCAAGCCGAAGTAGTAGAATGGCTCGTTTCTGGATATATCGAGCTGAAAAAGCAAGCGCGAGAAACATCTGATGTACCTGTAATGGAAGAAGAGCTTGCATCGCGTAAAAAGGCGCTGGACAATATTATGAAAGCCATTGAGGCTGGTATCTTCAATGAAACGACATCCGAAAGGATGCGAGAATTGGAAACTGAAATACATGATCTTGAGAGAAGTATTGCTCTCGGAAAGGCAATGTTTGAAGAGCCAGTAGATGGTGAACGCATGAGGTTCTACTTGGAAAAACTGCGTAATGGAACACCAGACAATCAGGCTTATCGTCAGGAGCTACTCCGGACCATGGTAAAAACAATCAGGCTCTGGGATAATCGTATAGAGATTGAGTACAACTTTACTGGCACCGATGGAAGCGGGAATAATTACCGCGTTGCTAAAGCGTTTCTGAAAGGGGATAGCATTGCTGACTCTGATGTTCGTATAAGTAATGCTCAACCCCACCATAACTGGACACCAATTTTGATACAATGCGTATCACGATTGGTGTCCAGTTTCTTTTTGCAAAGTCCTTGATTTGCAAGGCTTTCTCGATACTTTTTAACGATAACAGGCTCTGTGGCTGTTCAGAAACGATTGCCGCAGAGGCTTTTTTCATTTTTGTCGGTAAACCTTTTAATTAAAGGTCTTGAAGGGTGTGCATCCGGTCAGAGGAATAATTAAAAGGTGCAACGGAACCGCTGCTGCCTGATGCGGGTTCAATGTTCCTGCTGATTTTGATACAATAGAAAAAGCCTTCTCCGGGGCAAACGCCGCCGAAAAAGGCTTGAAATAAGGGCTTTCGAGGTCAAATGCTGACTTCGAAAGCCCTTATTTTCTTTATTCAGTTATATGTAAATCTGTTTTGTTTTCAGGTTTACAAGAAACTTAAACTGAACCACCGGAGAGAACGCTGAAGCAATGGCATTCTGCTTATCATATTCACCAGAAGCCAAAAGACTTAAATATTCCTGCGGATTGGGTATATTGGGTGACGCAAATATAAATTTGGGTTTTGCGGTTCGCCTGCTTAATTCGTCCACCACTGAATAGTAAAACGGGGCTCTGCTGTTACGCCCTGTCATTTTATGAGCCTCATCTATGAAAAGATAATCCAACACGAAATCAGGCTTGTCATTAAGCAGATACAGCAACCGTTCCGGCGTCAGGACAAAAACGAAATTATGGTCTGGGTGGGTTTCCAAGGCCATATCATTGGCAGAAGAAACCACATGATACTGATTTGCATCCAACAGGTTTTCGAGGTCATTTCGGATGATCTCGCTTCTTACTTCATTTATCAGTGCTTTGGTCGGAACAATCAGCGCATAATTCTTCTTTTGCCCTGCCAATATCTGTTCCTTAATAAACATACGCATGATAAACGACTTGCCCATAGATGTGGGTGCTGAATAGCTGAAACACGCATCATCCAAATGCTCGTAAACCTTTACTTTGACCAAAATACGGTATATGACGCGTTCAGTTCGTTCATTTCTCAGAAATGCAATGAACTCCAGCAACTGCAAAAAGCCATTGGCCTTACAAGTCATGACTTGTTTGATGCTATTCATCAGATGATGCAGGGGCAGGTTTCCACTTGGACGGAGGCCCAGGTAGAGGAAAAGCTTTCCGAGCTTTGTATAGAGTACCGGGTTGTTGCCATTTTGAACGACGCATTGACCGTTAAGCGAAAGAGCATCAAGCTTCTCAGCGACGATATTGCAAACATGTTCGATCACATGAAAGTTCCCGGAACCGTCATTGAGAAACTCGGCTACAGTTGGGCACCTGCGCTACAAGCGATGAGAGTTATTTCCACTACTCAGTGGTCAAAAATTGAACTTGCAGACAGAGAAAGCTATGCAGAGCTTTTGAAATCGGATGCGCAGAATACTTGGGGCTTTGTTTCATCTTCGAAACCGCTTCTGCAACAGTATATGGAGTCCCATGGGCACAACTGCACTGACGAAGAGCTAGACGGCATCTACAAATCTTTGAAAGCTGTAAGCTACAATTCCCCGGTTGCAGATTTTGATGCCCGAATCAATGCGCAGCTCAGCAAGGTTGCCTATAACAGAAACAAAGTCCGCATTCAGGAACTTTGGAAAGAGCAGAGTGGTTTTGACTCCATCGCCCTTTGGGGCGCAAACTATGCCGTACCCATCCAGTGGGTTGTCAGCGATGAAGTTCTTCCTCATATTGTAGTACTAATGAAGCCATTTCTAACAAATGAATACGGGAACGCTTCACAGCCCTATGCTTTTGCCCGGAAGCCCAGAAAAGCGTTGCAGGATGCGAGGGAAACAATAGCCTCTTGTATCGGAGCAGCGCCCGAGGAAATATTCTTTACATCGGGTGGCACAGAGAGTGACAACTGGGCTATAAAAGGTTCTGCTTTATTGAATGCGCATAAACACGCGACCATCACGTCCGCATTTGAACATCATGCGGTGCTACATCCCTGTCAAGCACTTGAACGGAGCGGATATCCCGTTGCGTATATGTGGCCTTCACGGGAAGGCTATATCACGACTGAGATTTTAAAGGAATATATTACCAGTCAGACTCACCTTACTTCGGTAATGTTTGCAAACAACGAAATAGGAACAGTTCAGCCGATTAAGGAGTTGTGCGCTGTAGCACATGAAAATGGGGCCCTTTTCCACACTGATGCTGTTCAGGCAGTTGGCCATATACCGGTAAATGTTCACGACCTTGGTATAGATATGCTATCTGCGTCCGCACATAAATTTAATGGTCCAAAGGGTGTCGGGTTCTTGTATATACGAAGTGGCCTTAAGGTATTGCCCTATTCTGACGGTGGTGCCCAAGAATTCGGATTACGTGCAGGAATAGAAAATATTGCTGGTATTGTTGGAATGGCAGTGGCGCTAAAAAACAACTGTGATGCTCTTGAAGAAAATATGCGATATGTAGCGAGATTAGAGTCCGGGTTTGTTAGTTTGCTTGAAAATTCGGGCATCAAGTATGTCCGGAATGGAGGAGCAAATAGGCTTCCTGGCCTCCTGAGCCTATCGTTTCCAGGAGCTGATGGAGAGGCCATCTTACACCGGCTGGATTTGACAGGAATCTGTATTTCTACTGGCTCTGCATGTAATAGCAAAAATACAGAGGTTTCACATGTTTTACAGTCTATCCGACTTGATGGCAACTATGCCAAGGGCACAGTCCGAATCTCCCTTGGAAAATCAAATACAGAGGAAGATGTTGAGGCAATATTGAATGCTTTGATGAAAATCTTCCATGCATAATTGTACTTTTTTATTTTGTTCGATAAACCTTTTAATTTTGCCATACCTTTTAATTATTCCTCCGAGATCGCACACTGGGCCGCAACTATAGTGCTCCATCACAACTGAATAAACACAAAAAGGGCTCCCGATGTCTTACTGCAAACTACAGAAAAACTTCGGAAGCCCTTGATTTTAAGCCTTTTCCGGCATTTTCACACCGGAGAAGGCTTTTTCTTTTTGTATCAAAGATAACGCCTTGATAGACCTCATAGTCACGAAGTCGGTCAGCCGCTTTGCCAGAAATACCGTAGACAGCC
>CAVAPG010000085.1:0-6813 GCA_963590435.1 bacterium | reverse complement strand
GTCATCTGCCGCAGAGTCGCAATGGAGCTCAAGCGCGGCGACCTTGTCAATCTCGGTGTCGGCATGCCGGCAGACGTGGCAAAGGTTGTTGCAGAGGAAGGCTTCATAGATGATCTCGTGATGAGCACCGAAAGCGGCATGGTCGGCGGCGTACCCTCCGCTCTGCCCAGCTTCGGCAGCGCATATAACCCCGAGGCAATACTCACCCAGAATGATATGTTCGACCTCATCTCCGGCGGTGGCCTTGATATGACCTGCCTCGGCATCGGCGAGGTTGACGCAGAAGGCAACAACAACGTCAGCCGCATGGGTTCAAGACTCACCGGCCCCGGCGGATTTATCGATATCACCCGCTCCACCCCCAAGGTTATCTTCGCGGGCAACCTTGTCGGCAAGGCAAAGCTGCAGATTGGCGACGGCAAGCTCACCGTTGTTGAGGAAGGCACCATCCGCAAGTTTGTGGAAAAGGTCGGCCAGATAACCTTCGCCGGTCAGTCAAAGCCTGACACACAGGATGTGCTTTACATCACCGAGCGCGCAGTATTTAAGCTTATTGACCATAAAATGACTCTTGTTGAGATCGCTCCGGGCATTGACCTGAAGAAGGATGTCCTTGACCAGATCGGATTTGAGCCTGTCATCGCCGAAGACCTCAAGACGATGGATCCCGGCATCTTCTGCGAGCACTGGGGCGGACTCGGAAATTACATCAAGTAAGTTGATTTGGAGGAACTGCAATGATCTTATCTGAAAAACACAGACTTCTGCAAAAGCTCTTCAGAGAGTTTGCAGAGACGGAATTTACCCCCGAAATTATAGACGAGCTGGACAAAACCGGTGAGTTTAACTGGGACATTTACAACAAGATGGCTGCAGCCGGATTCATGGGCGCAAAGATCCCCGTCAAGTACGGCGGACAGGGCGGCGACTCCCTGACCCATGTTCTGATGCTCGAGGAGTTTGCAAGAGTCAGCCCCGTTCTGTCAATCTATGCGAATACATCCAACTCTCTCGGCTCCGGCCCGCTGCTGGCATGCGCAAGTGAGGAGCAGCTGCAGCGCTTCCTGCCCGATGTAGCGGCCGGCAAGACCATTCTCGCCTTTGCACTGACCGAGCCTGACGCAGGCTCCGACGCAGGCGGAGTTGTGACCAGCGCTGTTGAGGAGGATGACTGCTTCGTTCTTAACGGACGCAAACGTTTCGCGTCTGGCGCACCTATGGCAGACTACGCACTTATCTTTGCACGCACTGATCCCACACAGCGCGGAAACAAGGGCATCTCCCTCTTCATCGTCGACATGAAGCTTGAAGGCGTAAGCTGCGGCGCTCACGAGGATAAGATGGGCATCAAGGGATATCCCACCAGCGACATTATTCTTCAGGATGTTCGCGTCCCGAAGGATTGCCTGCTCGGACCTCTCCACTACGGCTTCGCTGCTGCAATGAAGACCCTTGACGGTGGCCGTCTCGGAATTGCGGCACAGGCACTCGGCATCGCACAGGGCTGCCTTGATGAGGCAATAACCTATGCAAAGACCCGTAAGCAGTTCGGCAGGCCCATCAGCGCAAATCAGGGCGTCAGCTTTATGATCGCAGATATGGCAACCGAGCTGGAAGCTGCACGTGATCTGGTTTACAACACCGCAGTGCTCAAGGATACAGGCAGCCGTGAGACAAGCATCAGATGCTCTATGTCCAAGTATTTCGCAGCTGAGATGTGCAACCACGTTGCATACAA
Source organism: bacterium (assembly GCA_963590435.1). Classification (GTDB taxonomy): domain Bacteria; phylum Bacillota; class Clostridia; order Oscillospirales; family Oscillospiraceae; genus F23-B02. The sequence continues at coordinate 5,075 of CAVAPG010000085.1, read as the reverse complement.
GGCAGTGCAGATATTCGGCGGTTACGGCTATATCAGGGGCTACAAGGTTGAGAGGCTGTACAGAGATGCAAGAATCACCTCTATCTACGAGGGCACATCTCAGATTCAGCAGCTTGTCATTGCCAACACCCTTCTCAGGGACTAAGGAGGCTGAAGAATGAAAATATTCGTTTGTGTTAAGCAGGTTCCGGATACACGCGGAAAAGTTTCGCTCAAGAAGGACGGTTCTCTCGACCGTGCCAAGATGGCGACTATTATAAACCCCGATGACCTCGGCGCAGTGGAAACGGCTCTCCGCATTAAGGATGCCAACGGCGCAAAGGTTATAGCAGTTACGATGGGTCCTCCGATGGCAGACATCATGCTGCATGAGCTCTATGCAATGGGCGTTGACGAGACCGTTCTTGTCACCGCAAGAGAACTCGGCGGCTCCGATACCTACGGTACATCCACCGTTCTGGCTACTATCATAAACAACATCGGCCTTGAGGATGACGATATTATCTTCTGCGGCAGACAGGCAATCGACGGTGACACCGCGCAGGTTGGTCCGGAGCTGGCAGAGAAGCTCGGCATTGCTCAGCTCACCTACGTTGCGGATATGAAGTTTGAAGACGGAACCGTCACATGCAAGCGCCTGACTGAGGACGGCTACATGACGGTCAAGCTTCACACTCCCTGCCTGCTTTCATGCATGAAGGAGATAGAAACTCCGCGCTACATGAGAATAAAGCGCATCTTTGATTGGGACAAGAACGTCAACATGCGCACCGTTACCTATGATGAGATTTCCAAGATGCCGCTGTTCGACAGCAGCGTAATGGGTACAAAGAACTCCCCGACGATAGTACTGACCTCGTTTACGATGCCCAAGAAAGAGGGCGGCGTAATGCTCGAAGGTGACAGTGCCGATATGGCAAAGCAGCTCTTCGAGATGATCGAAGAAAAGCATGTGCTTGGTTGAGAGGTGACTGAATATGAAATGTGTAACCAAAGAACAATTTGATGAATACAAGGGCATATGGGCGCTTGCCGAAGTTAGAGACGGTGAGCTTCAGCCCTGCTCGGCTGAACTCGTATCCGAGGCACGCCGTCTTGCAGACGCAATGGGCACCGAGGTTACTGCCCTGCTCGTAGGCAAGGATGTTGCGGCTCATGCAAAGACTCTTGCTGGCTACGGCGCCGATAAGGTTCTCGTATGCGAGAACGAGCTTCTCAAGGATTACAGCGCAGAGCCCTACGCAAAGGTTATCTGCCAGGTCGTTGAAGCAGGCAAGCCCGATGTTTTCCTCGTCAGTGCAACCACCATCGGACGTGATCTTGCACCGCGCTGCGCTGCAAAGCTGTGCACAGGTCTGAACGCTGACTGCACGCTGCTCCACATAGGCACCGAGCAGTACAGAGAGTATCTTCTTGCAAACTCCACCCTTAAGCCGGAAGAGCTTGAGGCAGCTTGCGCATATGAAGGCCTGAAGATGACTATGCCGGCATTCGGCGGTCATATGATGGCCACCATTACCTGCCCCGATTACCGTCCCCAGATGGCAACCGTGCGTCCCGGCGTTATGCAGGTCGGTGAATTTGACGAGGCTAAGAGCAATGCCGCATGCGTTGAATATCCAGCATTTGAGCTTGAGCAGAGCGATGTCCTGGCAGAGGTCAAGGAAGTTGTCAAGGAGATCAAAAATGTCGTTGATGTCACCAAGGCCGAAATCGTTGTCGGCGTCGGTATGGGCATCCGCAAGGACAGCAAGAAGGGCCTCGAGCTTGCACAGGAGCTGGCAGACGTTCTCGGCGGTGTAGTCGGCTGCACCCGTGACGTTATGAACGAGGGCTGGCTTCCCGAGGAAGTCATGATCGGGCAGACCGGCAGAATAGTTCGCCCGAAGCTTTACATCGCACTTGGTATTTCCGGCGCTATCCAGCACCAGGGCGGCATGAAGGACTCCGAGTTCATCGTCGCAGTCAACAACGACAAGCGCGCACCTATGTTTGAAGTTGCGGATGTCGCTCTCGTAGGCGATCTGTTCAGCATAGTCCCTGCCATGATTAAGGCTGCAAAAGAAAAGTAATCAGAAAATTTATTAATTGGGGGAGAGAATTTTGCGTAAACCGGTTTCTCGCGGTGTAGCTCTGGTTGCCGGCACCTTGGTTTTATTTATAAACGGTATAGTATATGCGTGGAGCATTTATTCTGCGCCGTTCTCCGAGAATTTCGGCTGGACAAGTGCACAGCTCGGCGTATGCTTTACCATAGTTTTGATAATGTTCTGTATTGGCGGCTTCTTGGGGAGCGTTGCCACGGGTAAACTCGGCTCCGGCAAAACGATCTCCCTCGGCGGACTTGCAGCAGCCATCGGATATGCATTGAGCCTGCTGCTCAATGCTGACAGACTGTTGCTGCTGTACGTCTGCTTTGCAATAGCCGGTCTTGGCTCCGGCATTGCCTACAATGCCGTTATTTCAAATGTAACGGCACGTTTCCCGGACAAGAAGGGAACAGCCTCCGGCGTTATGCTTATGGGCTTCGGAACCAGCACGCTGATTATGGGATCTGTAGCCACGGCACTTATCTCTTCCGTCGGCTGGAAGATGACCTATGTTATAACTGCAATACTGCTTGTAGTCATATCTGTCGGCGGCAGTATCGTACTGGCAGTTCAGCCCGAACAGACCGCTGCAAACAGCGCGGAAGAGTCTGAGGGTCTGACAACAGGTCAGATGGTTCGCACTCCGGCATTCTGGCTTGTGTTCGGCGTGGCAACTATCAACTGCTTCTTCGGCTTCGGCGTACTCGGTCATGCAAGAGCAATGGCAATAGAGGGCGGCTTTGCTGCACAGGCAGCTGCACTGATCGTCGGTCTGGTCTCAGTAATGAACGGTGTCGGACGCATTTTCTACGGAATGCTTCAGGATAAGAAGGGATACACTATTTCATTCCCCGTTGCATCCTGCTCGCTGATTCTTGCCGCAGTGCTCGCAATAGTCGGCTTCAGCGCAAAGATACCTGTGATGGTTGCAATTGGTCTCATGCTGGGCGGCTTCGGCAACAGCGCAGGCCCGACCATAATAACATCGCTTGCCGCCGAATTTTTCGGCCGCACACATTATGGCCGCAACATGAGCGTGCTCAATATGAACATGGTTCCCGGATCTGTCGGCTCATCGGTTGCCGGTGCAGTACAGACCGCATCCGGCTCATATCGCGGATGCTTCATAATTTTCGGTATACTTGAGATCCCCGCACTTCTTCTCATTTTTGTATTGGCCAAGCTCGATAAAAAGGGAAAGGCAAGATAAGAGCAGCTTGACTTGCCGATTTGCTGGAGGGAAGACTTATGCCCGAACTGAAAAATATAACACTGTGGCAGATGCTGTGCGACACCGCATCAAAGTACCCGGATAAGGATGCTATGGTTTCGGAAGAAGCACGCCTGAAATATTCTGAGCTTATTCACAAAAGTGAAGAGATTGCAGGTGCCCTCCTCAAAGTCGGCCTAAAAAAAGGCACGCACGTCGGCACATGGCTGAGTGACAGGCCTGAAACGATCGTATATATGTGCGCTCTGTGGTGTATCGGTGCTGTGCCCATTCCTCTCTGCACGAGCTTCGTAAGGAACGAGCTTGAGGGCTGCATAAAATCCGCGGATATAGAATATCTGATAACGGAAGACTATTATCGTGACAACTGTCTTTTGAGGCTTTGCAGCGAGCAGACATTGATACCTGACGAAAAAATTTTTACTGCCGGTGAATACGCAGACTCGACTTTTGCCAGTGTTGACTCTCTTATAAAGTCATTCGTTTGTTCAAAAGAAGAGCTTAAGGCGGCGGAAGAGGCTGTGCTGCCGGGCGATACGGATACAATACTTTTCACATCCGGCTCGACCGGGAGCTCAAAGCCTGTCGTAACGACGCATTTTTCACGCGTAAATACAGCCTACACTCAGGCGGCGGCATACAACGCGGGGCCTGCGGACAGATTCTGTTCGGTGCTTCCGATGTTCCACTGCTTCTCACTTACCGCATCGATTCTGGCGGCGCTGGCGTCAGGAGCCTGCCTGTGCTTCCCGAAGAGCAGAAGAAGCGCAGATATACTGCAAATGATAGAGCAGGAGCGTTGTACCGTTTTAACTGCCGTACCCACGCTTTTCTCGGCACTCGTACGCAGGCAAAAGGAAGTCGCGGCTGATGTATTGTCACTGCGCACCGGAATGATAGGCGGCAGCACGTATACACCGGAATTTTTCTGCGAGATATGCGATGTGCTTGGCTTTACGCTTCTGCCGTCACTCGGACAGACAGAGGCGACAGCCGGCTTAACGGCAGGATTGCTAACCGACAGCATTGAAAAACGCAGCACTACGCTCGGCGTACCTTTTGACGGTGTGGAGCTTTGCATCATGAAAGACGGAGCCAAACTTTCTGACGGTGAGTCGGGTGAAATCTGCATCCGTGGCTTTAACGTGATGCAGGGGTATTATAAAAATCCCGAGGCCACGGCGAGCGCGATAGACGGGGAAGGATGGCTACATACCGGGGATCTGGGATGCCTGAAAGAGGAATATCTTTACTATACCGGACGCCTGAAGGATATTATAATCCGCGGCGGAGAAAATATTTTTCCGGGCGAGATAGAGAATGTGCTCGAGTCCGATGCACGCATATCGCAGGCAAAGGTGATCGGAGTACCGGATCCGCATTATATAGAGGAAGTCTGCGCCTGTGTCGTTCCGGCAGAGGACTGCACGATAAGCGAGAATGACGTGCGAAGCATAGTTGCAGAAAAGCTCAGCGGATACAAAGTGCCAAGATACGTTGAAATAATATCCTCCTTCCCGCAGACAAACACCGGCAAGATTGACCGGACAAAACTGACGGCATCAATAACAGGTAAATTAAATAACAGGAATTGAACGTCCGAAATTCGTAAACCCCGCACTATGTACGGGGTTACGGCTTTTAAAACCACAGGGCTGCAGCAGATATCCTGCTGCAGCCCTGAAATTATATTCAAACCCAATCCGGTGCGCCGGACGTTACTCAGCGGCGACCTCTTTTATGATTTCGACTGC
>CAVAPG010000084.1:0-7019 GCA_963590435.1 bacterium | reverse complement strand
TCGTGCGCATAGTCATACAACGCCTGAATTTCCTCGGGGAGCTTATCCGGCAGCATGGCTTTCATGTTTTCCTCTCCGCCGTCGGCAATGGCGGTTTCATAATACCAGCACTTGAAATTTATCATTGCCAGTGCGCGGTTGAGCTTTTCAATCTCTGCCGAAATGGTCTCGCGCTGACGCTCGAACAACTCAAGGCGCTGAGGATACGTCTCCTCGCCCTCGGCGCACCACTGCATAAACTGCTTTATATCGCGAATTTCAAGCCCCGATTTTTTCAGGCATTCGATTACATGCAGGGATTCAACATCCCGCTCTGAAAATCTGCGGATTCCGCTTTGCCTTTCAAGGTTCGGGAAAAGCCCTTCCTTGTCGTAAAATCTCAATGTCGATATCGGAAGGCCGAAGCTTTCGGATACCTGTCCTATAGAATACATAATTATCTCTCCGAAAATTTTCTGAAAATGCTTGACCTAAAGTCAGGTTTAGGTGTTATATTTAGAATATCAGAGTGAATATAAATTGTCAAGGAGTCAGACCCTATGAAAAAAGCAGTGATTATATCATCAAGCATGCGGCGCGGAAGCAACTCCGACGCACTTGCAGACGAATTTGCACGCGGTGCGCGCGATGCCGGCAACGAGGTTGAAAAAATTTCGCTTATCGGGAAAAGGCTTGAGTTCTGCCGCGGCTGTCTTGCCTGCCAGGAGCTCGGACGATGCGTCATTGATGACGATGCAGATGAGATTATGCAAAAGATTCTTGCGGCCGATGTCGTCGTGTTCGCAACTCCCATTTACTATTACGAAATGAGCGGACAGCTCAAGACCCTTCTCGACAGGCTCAATCCGATGTTTCCGCTTGATTACAGCTTCCGCGATGCCTATCTGCTGTGCTCGGCAACCGAGGACGTGGAAACGACTCCGGAGCGCGCGGTTCATGGCTTCGGCGGCTGGGTTGAATGCTTTGAAAAATGCCGCTTCGCCGGATATGTTTTTGCCGGCGGCGTGACCGAGCCCGGCGAGATCTCCGGTCATCCCGCGCTTGAAAAGGCTTACGCCATGGGAAAAGAAATTTAATATTCAAACAGGAGGATCCGAAGAATGGTCAAACAGACTGCAGGCAGAGATGCCCTGAATGATTTTGCTCCGAAATTTGCGGAGCTCAACGACGATGTCCTTTTCGGACAGGTGTGGTCGCGCGAGGACAAGCTGAGCCTTAAGCTGCGCTCGATTGTCACAATCACGGCGCTTATAAGCAAGGGAATAACCGATACATCGCTCAAATATCACCTCAGCACCGCCAAGGCTAACGGCGTAACGCGCGAGGAAATGGCTGAGATACTCACGCATCTTGCCTTCTATGCCGGCTGGCCCAATGCATGGGCGGCATTTGGCATGGCAAAAGAGGTCTATGCCGATGATTGCAATCAGTGCCACGGCGGACTGTTCGGTCTGGGCAAGCCCAACGACGCATACGCGCAGTATTTCATCGGTCAGAGCTATCTCAATCCGCTGACCGACCCGACAAAGACCGTTTTTCTCGCAAATGTCACATTCGAGCCGGGCTGTCGCAACAACTGGCATATCCATCACGCCAAGAGCGGCGGCGGACAGCTTCTTATCTGCGTTGACGGCGAGGGCTGGTATCAGGAAGAGGGCAAAGCCCCTCAGAGCCTGCAGCCGGGCGATGTCATAACCATTCCGGCCGGAGTCAAGCACTGGCACGGCGCAAAGAAAAATTCATGGTTCAGCCACATTGCCGTGGAGGTTCCGGGTGAGGACTGCTCCAACGAGTGGTGCGAGCCTGTAGATGACAGCGAATATCCGCAGGACTGAGATGCTAAGCGTAAATTTAAGCCCGAAGGCCAAACCTTCGGGCTTTGTTTCATATCATATGCTTATTATATATTCTTCACATGCAGGGCGCGCATTGCGTTGAGGACCGCGATTACCATGACGCCGACATCGGCAAATATTGCCGCGCCCATGTCCGCCAGGCCGAGTGCGCTCAGAAGCAGGCAGGCAAACTTCACGCCGAGGGCAAAGATTATATTCTCATACACGATGCGGATGCATTTGCGGGAAATTTTTATCGCCTTGGATATCTTCATGGGATCGTCATCCATAAGGACGACATCGGCAGCCTCGATTGCAGCATCGGAGCCCATTGCACCCATTGCGATGCCGATATCCGCACGCGAGAGCACGGGGGCATCGTTTATGCCGTCGCCGACGAAGGCAAGCTTTGCCTTGCCGGTGTTTTCACCGAGCAGACGCTCAACCTCGGAGACCTTGTCTGCCGGCAGAAGCTGACTGTGTACCTCATCAATGCCGAGCTGTTCGGCAACCTTATCGGCGACAGACGCGGCGTCGCCCGTGAGCATGACGGTTCTGCTCACGCCAGAGCGTTTAAGCTCCGCGATTGCCTCGGCAGAGTCGGGTTTTATAACATCGGAAATGACGATATGGCCGGAGTAAACCCCGTCTATCGCTACATGGACTATCGTACCGACGCTGCGGCATTCGGTGCATTCGATGCCGAGCTTTTTCATAAGCCGTTCATTGCCGGCGGCGATGGAGTGCCCGTCGACTTTTGCCGTAACGCCGCATCCGCTTATCTCCCCGATATCGCTCACGCGGCTGCGGTCGAGCTCGTTTCCGTGTGCAAGCTGCAGACTTTTGCTGATCGGATGCGAGGAGGCGCATTCGGCAAGCGCCGCATATTCTATGAGCTTTTCGTCCTCAATCGGGCAGTGGTGAATTCCGCTGACCTCGAAAACGCCGCGGGTAAGTGTGCCTGTTTTGTCGAAAACAACCGTTTTCGTCTGTGCGAGGGCTTCAAGATAGTTTGAGCCTTTTATCAGCACGCCCTCGCTGCTCGCGCCGCCAAGTCCGGCAAAAAAGCTGAGCGGAATGCTGATTACCAATGCGCAGGGGCAGCTTATAATCAAAAATGTCAGGGCGCGATAGATCCACTCGCTCCACTGTCCGCCGAGACCCATGAAGATAATTCTTATAAGCGGCGGCAGGACTGCAAGCGCAAGCGCCGAATAGCAGACAATCGGCGTGTAAACCCTCGCAAAGCGCGATATAAACTGCTCCGAGTGTGACTTGCGGGAGCTTGAGTTTTCGACAAGCTCCAGAATCTTCGAAACCGTGGATTCGCCGAAGGGCTTGGTCGTGCGAATTTTTATAAGTCCGCTGAGATTAATGCAGCCGCTGATAATCTCCTCGCCCTGCGAGATATCCCTCGGCATACTCTCGCCCGTAAGTGCGCTTGTATTCAAAGTTGAGCTGCCTTCAACCACGATGCCGTCTATCGGGACCTTTTCGCCCGGCTGAACAACTATAATCGCGCCGGTTTCGACATCATCGGGATCCACCTGCTCAAGAGTGCCGTCATGCTCGATATTGGCATAATCGGGGCGGATATCCATAAGCGAGGTTATGCTCCGGCGGCTTTTGCCGACAGCATAGCTCTGAAACAGCTCGCCTATCTGATAAAACAGCATAACGAGCACCGCTTCGTTGAAATCGTGGCTGCCGCTTATAAACGCAAGAGCAACCGCGCCGACAGTGGCAACCGCCATGAGGAAGTTTTCATCGAAAACGCGGCCGTTCAAAATTCCCTTGCCTGCCTTGCGCAGGATGTCATAGCCGATGATGAGATACGCCGCAAGATACAGCAGCATCGACGGTATCTCCGGTATGGGCAGAAGATTTGTCAGCGCAAGCAGCACGGCGGATATTATTATGCGTGTGAGAACCTTTTTTTGCTTTTTGTTCATAAAAATCAATCCTCAGCAAAAACGCCCCGTTCAGGGCGTTTTTTAATACTATCAATCTATATAATATATCAAAGATAAATCTCGCAGTCGTCCTCGACCTTCTTGCAGTTTTTCACAACTGCCTTCATGACTGCATCGATATCCGCGCCCTCTGCAAACTCAATGGTCATCTTCTGGGTCATAAAATTGACTGCGGCCTTTTCAACGCCCTCGGTCTTGCCGGCGGCTTCCTCCATTAGGTTTGCGCAGTTTGCGCAGTCTACTTCGATTTTATAGGTCTTTTTCATAACTTTCTCCTCCGATTATTCTTACCAGAACAATTAAATGATTGCTTAATCGTTATGCTTGCAGTATAATTACGCCGAGCCGCAAAGTCAATGCATTCGCGCAACTTACTTCCGAATGGGCTTAAAACATTTCCGATTGGAGCAAAGCAATGGAAAACGAAACAATTCCTCATGATCACGGCGGAGAGATAAGCTCTCATCTGCTCGATGCCGCCGCAAAGACCGACAGCTTCCGCACGGTTTCGGATATATTCAAGCTGCTGTCCGACCCGAGCCGCGCAAGAATATTCTGGCTGCTGTGCCACTGCGAGGAGTGCGTTGTAAACATATCATTTCTTACGGGCATGACGAGTCCTGCCGTGTCGCACCACCTGCGCCAGCTCAGGGACGGCGGTCTTATAGTCAGCAGGCGCGACGGAAAAGAGGTTTATTATAAGGCATCGGCGACCGAGCAGGTTAAGCTTCTGCATATCATGATGGAGAAAACCATGGAGATATCCTGCCCCGAGGAGAGCGCCGATGACATAGAGCGCGTGCCCGAGCTTCCGGAGCTTGACATGGCAACGGGCGGCGAGGACAGATACTCCGCCGAGCAGGTGGAGACTATACGCAGGGTTCATGATCTGCTGACGGAAAACCTCGACAGACGCTTTACGATTGAGGAGCTGTCAAAACGCTTTCTTATAAATCCCTCCTCGCTTAAGGAGACCTTCAAGGCCGTCTACGGAAAATCGCTTGCCGCGCACATCAAGGAGCATCGCATGGAGCTTGCCTCCGGCCTGCTTCGGGAAACCGACATGAGCATCGCCGAAATTGCCGAGCGTGTCGGTTATGAAAATCAGAGCAAATTTTCCGCGGAATTTAAAAAAACCGTCGGAAAGCTTCCGACGGAATACAGGCGCGCCGCCCAGGCGCAAAGAAGAGATAATTATAAATGAGCCTGTCAAAGAGTCTGTGCCGCTGATGAGATAAAGCGCATGGCGTAGGTCTCAAACGCCTTTGCGGCAGGTGAGATAATATCGTCCGGCGGAGTGACGGCGCAGATATCGACAATGTGCGGAGGGTCCAGCGGAACATAAGCAACCGAGCCGCCCAATTCGTCGGCGATTACTTTATTCACAAGCGCAACTCCGAGTCCTGCCTTGACCATTCCGCAGGCGATGAGGCTGTCGGGCGTCGAAAAGCTTATGTTCGGGTTTATGCCGCGCTCGGAGAAGCAAAGCGAATTATCGGTCTGAAGTCCTGTGTGAATTTCTATATACGGCTCCGACTCGAATATTGTTGCCGGAATCGTTTTGCACCGGGCCAGCGGATGCTTCGGGGGAAGCATTGCGACAAGCTCGTCGCGCTTTATAACGCGGCACGAAAACGCCCCCTCGCGGCGGCTTATTATTCCGAAATCAAGATTCCTGTCGTTCATGCGCGCGGCAAGCTCCGTGCTCGTTCCGGAGCACAGCTCGACCGATATCCCCGGATATTTTTCGTGAAAACCGGACACTATTTCCGTCAGGAGCGGAAAATACTTCACATACGACGAGCCGACCGCAATTTTGCCTGTCTGTACACCGCGCAGCTTCTGAACCGTCTGCTCATACTTTTCCGACCAGTAAGCAATCTCGCGCATTGCCGGCAGGAGCTCCTCGCCCTCCCGTGTAAGATGCGCGCCGCCGCGCGAGCGGCTGAGTATGGGAAAGCCGGCCGAGCGCTCCATAGTCTCGACTGCACGACTGATGCCCGACTGGGTGTAATTAAGCTCCTGCGCGGCACCTGACATACTGCCGTTTTTCAATATGCTCAAGATAATGGCACACTTTTCACTGTCCATTCGAGTCACCTCGCATTATATATGAGTTTTCGTCATATAAAGTTTGATAATATCTCGCTTTACTCAAGTATAATGCAGTACTATACTGATGTCAACTCAAAAAGGGTGTGATATACATGAACAGGAAACAGGCAGAGCTTCTGCTTGCGGCGGTCATACTGACGCGCAGCAGTGCCTATATATTCAGCAAAACAGGACTGGAAACGCTCGGCACATTCAATCTTCTTGCCGCAAGATTTCTTTTGGGATTCTGCGTGCTGGCAGTAATATTCTTCAAGCGGATAAGGCATATAAACAGACACGATCTGATCGGCGGCGCGGTTATAGGCGCGGTGTTCACCGCGGTAATGGCAATGGAGCTGACCGCGCTTAAAACGACCGACACATCGACGGTTTCATTCCTTGAGAACACCGCAATAATCTTCGTGCCGTTCATCGAGGCCGCGCTGATAAAAAAGCTGCCGAAGCCGGCGAATATAATAGGCGCCGTCGTCGCCCTGTGCGGAGTCGGTCTGCTTACGCTTCGCGGCGGAGCCTTCGGATTTACAACCGGCGAGCTGTGCTGCCTTGCCGCGGCGGTTCTTTATGCAGTGGGCATAATAGTGACGGACAGATTTTCGCACAAATGCGATGCCCTGCTTGTCGGCATTGTCGAGGTCGGCTGCATAGGTCTTTTCTCGCTTATTCTGTCATTTATTTTTGAACAGCCGCGCATCCCGTCCGGTGGAACGGAATGGGGCTGTGTGCTCATGCTCGCGCTTATCTGCACAGGCTTCGGCTTCACCCTGCAGCCGGTTGCGCAGTCGCACACGACAAGTCAGCGTGCAGGTCTTATGTGCGCGCTCAACCCCGCGTTTGCATCTATCCTCGGCGTTGTTTTCCTCGGTGAGCCCGTCACCGTTCAGGGCGTCTGCGGCGCCGCGCTTATCCTGCTGAGCCTTTATATTCCGCACATATACGACAGACTTTCATCCGGACATATGCTCCATCAGAAAACTTAATCGGAATTCCAATAAATCTCTCCGAGGCGAAAAAATTGCCGCAGATCCGTGCTGCCTGACAGCCTGAACCGCATCCCGTCAAGAGGACAGTGAAATAATATAAAAAGAGTACACAGCGC
>CAVAPG010000083.1:0-7071 GCA_963590435.1 bacterium | reverse complement strand
CTGATAGCTTTTTGATAGCAGAAAGTCGTAGACACCATAGGATCAGGATAATAGGTATCAAATAAAGCCAAATAGAATTAAATCCGCTATACAGAAAAGTTTAGACGGCGGTTTAATTCGGCGAGTGGGAATGAAATAATGTGGATATGATGTGCGAAAAAAGCCAGTAATATCAAGGGTTTTCGGCATCGTACGAATTCGGCTCGGCATTTTTGCAACACTTTTGCAACACGTTCATCTTAAAAAGTTTTTGCAACAGATGATGTAGTGCAAAGTGGCTTTCCACTAAGGCAGAACAACTTAATATTATGACCATGGAGTCAGTTTGCAGAATTATCTGCAGGCTGGCTCTTTTTTTGTTTTTTCAAAATTTTTTTCGGAGGATACTTGCATATCACCCCTTATTTTTCCCTTAACTTTATGAAGGGGTTCTCCTCCCGACAAGGAGTACCGCTTCGGTGCTCCTTGACAATTGAATATACAGATCATCAGGTACGTTAATCAGACTGATGAGCCGCACGGCATGTACGCGAAGCCCGCCGACACGGGCGCGAGAATCCAGTGCCGCAAATATCGGGTTGCTCCCGGTATGGCGATGACAGGTCTGAGGATAATGATACTTCTCTACGGAGCTGGCGGAGAACCCGGCAGAGGTGAGACTCCTATGAGGCTGAAGCAGACAGCCGCCTGATGATTTCCTTTTCCGCAGGGGATGTTGAGAACAAATACTGCGGCTCCTTACATGCCGGATGAGTCCGGCAAAAAATGAAAGGAGGAAATGCCAATGGACAACTGTAAGGTGATTGCCATCACAAACCAGAAAGGCGGAGTCGGAAAGACGACCACAACCGTAAATCTGGGCGTGGGACTTTCGTTATTTCACGATAAGAAGGTTCTCCTCATCGATGCCGATCCGCAGTCGAGTCTCACGGTAGCTCTCGGAAACAGAAATCCGGATGAGTTCGAGCTGACGCTCTCGACTGTCATGGAGGCGGTAATCGATGATCGAGAGCTTAACGAGAATACCGGAATTCTGCACCACAAGTCAAACCTTTCAAAGAACTTTCATAGTCTCAGTGAAGAAGCTGGGCTTAAAAGGATAACAATCCATGGTCTCAGGCACTCTCATGTTTCTCTTTTGATCAGCAAGAAATACGACATCTTTGAAGTGTCAAAGCGAATTGGGCACAAGTCAATAAGAACTACGCAGGATATATATGGTCATCTCTTTGATGATGTTCAACGTACCATAGCAAATGATCTTGATGATATTAGGAGGGGTTAAACCATGTCAGCCAAAAATCTTGATAATCACAACAGATACAGATCACGTACTGTTGGTTTCCGTGTATCTCCGGAGGAAGATGAGCAAATAAATATTGCGGTCTCTCTATCTGGAATGACTAAGCAGGACTTTATTGTGGCAAAACTCTTAGATCGTTCCATTAACGTCAAAGGGAACTGCAAAGTTCATAGGGCAGTCTATGATAGGCTTACGGAAGTTCTGAAGGAGCTGCAAAGGATTGATGCAGGTGCAAATGTTGATGATGAATTAATGTCGAACATAAATCTAATATCGAATCTAATTGATAATCTATATATTAAATCAAATATTTGAGCGACAACCCGGCCAAATCATTGGTCGGGTTTTTCACGCTATAATATCAAATCCTCATAAAACTATTCCCTTCTGGGATTTGCAACGCTTTATGCAACACAAGCAAAGATAAAAGAAATAAATTATGATAATTGTGTCATTGATGGGCTCTAAATTAGGGGTAGACGAAGCTGATATACATGGTAAGATAAGCCAGAAAAAGAGTGGGAGTAATAAACGAGAGCTCAAAAAGCCTGTAATATCAATGGTTTCAGAGCCTCGGCTACCCGCTTTGATAGCAAAATGATAACATCCTATTAGACTGTTTTACTCTAAACAGGCCAAGTGGCTTGCAAATAGATTATCTTAAATACTAAAAAGGCATTACTGACCTTTTGCAGTCGGTAATGTCTTTTTTTCTATGCTTATTTATGTGTATTGAAAGCAATGCCTTCAGGATAATATAGCGCAAATTATCGTAAGCGCTTTTGAAATCAGCAAGATATGCACAACAGTGAAAGCACCATGACCGATATGTTTATCGTATTGCATTGCTTTCACCGTCCTTAATTTTGCATATTGCCAAGCCGCAAACGTATTATATCAGGTTACTCGGAATGAGCAGATTATCTCTATCAATCGGGAACGGCTGAGGAAACATGCAGACTACACCACCGGCGCCTTTTACCAAGGTGGTCTTGTCAATTACGCTGAATTTCTTTACTTCTTTCTTGTCGGGGTTCGCGCTCTTCTTAATCTCCAGCGGATGAATCATTCCATTCTCCTCCACAAACACATCAATCTCTTTTGCGTTTGAATCGCGATAGAAGGTTAAAAGCGCCGTGCTTCTGGCATAGGCGTAATTTTTTACAAGCTCCATGACCACATAGTTCTCGTACAGATGCCCACTTGCCGCACCGTCTCGCAGAGATTCCACCGTCAGCCATCTGGTGAGGAAAGCACACAATCCGGTATCGCAGAAATACAGTTTAGGTGTTTTCACGAGACGCTGCAGTTCATTGTTGGAATACGGCTCCAGAAGATATACAACATCCATATCCTGCAAAATGCCGAGCCATTTTTTTGCCGTAACCTCGGAAACTCCGGCTGCCTCGCCGAGTGTCTTGTAGTTAACAAGATTACCGACCAGGGCGGCACAGGCGCGGATAAAATGCTTGAATCCCTGCGTGTCCTGAATTCCCTCATCGTTTACCGCATCGGCAATGAGGTAGTTGTCGATATACGACTGATAGTAAACCTGTGCCTGCTCCTCGGAGGCGTTCTGCACATCAACATAACCGCCGCGCCAGATATGTTCAAACACAGCATTGATATCATTATCCGGGAGCATTGCTTTGCGCTGCATCAGGCAGTCCATAGAAAAGTCTAATGGCGCAGGATCAAGTACTCCCGCCTTTTCTCTTTGCGACAGACCATAGAGATGTAAAATACCAAGACGACCCGCAAGACTTTCCTGCGATTTCTCCATGATTTTCTTCCGCTGAGAACCGGTCAGCCAAAACCGTCCGCGTTCATCGCTTTCATCGCAGAGAATTTTGATGGTTTCCAATAACTCCGGAGCTTTCTGTATTTCATCAATCAGAATCGGCGGCTTATATGTCTGAAAAAACAGTCTGGGATCGCTCCTCGCAAGCTCTCTCATGTAATCGTTGTCCATCGTGACAATCGTTCGATTCTCTTCTTTTGCCAGGTGTTTAAGCATAGTGGACTTTCCGACCTGCCTTGCACCTATGACTAAAACGGCCTTAAACAGTTTGTTGATTTCAAGGAACTTCCGTTCCAGCTCTCGCTCAATATATTCCATAACGCCCTCCAAATTGACGGTAATCCAAAGTCTGCTTATATTTTAGCATGATTATTGGTAATGTCAAGATGCATTAAATAGACTATTCTAATGTCCAAAGCGCGAAACCGGAATTACAAAAACTCGCTGGTTTTCAAGCTGTTTCTGAAGTGCGTCGTAATAGGCAGCATCGGCCTGCTCCTTTTGCAGTCTCAGCTGCAGCTGAAGCTTTTCCTCATTTGCACTCTGCAGGTAGTTGAAAAGGAAAAGAAAAATCAGATCTGAATCGAATATACAGCGATAACGCCCGCACAAAAAGCGGGCGTTATTTTTCTGTCTTTTGCCGTTCATGCGCAAAAAACTGCATTTCGTGCATGAGCTATTGATAATAGGATCTGTTTGAAGCAAAATCGGTGTATGGTTTATCGTTTTTAAAAAATTTTTTTCGAAACCCTGTCCTGTTTTTTAGATTTCTCCTGTCTATATAGATAAGGGGATAAAAAAGCAGGGTAAAATAAAAAAATTTTTAAAAAAGTCTGTCCTTTTTTCCACTTCCGAGCGTTATATAAGTAGGTTGGTAAAAAGCACTAAACATTCAGCTTTTTAGTTGTGCAATATGCGGAATTTGTCAATTATGTAAAATCTTAATCTAAAGTTCATAATTTAAGCGTATACTATGCATAATGTTGGATTAGATGAGCAAGCATTAATTTGCAGAAATGCCGAATTGGCCACCCGGCTTTCTGCGCAAGCTTTCAAATAAGTGAGGGGGTGAAGTAAAAGTAACCTTGGCAGTTAGTTCAAACGAAACAATGTATCAAAAAAGGAGTGAATTTAATGAAAAAGAACATCCTAAAAAGAATTTCGACGCTGTTGATGGCTTGTATGCTGATGGGTTCCATGGCGATATCTGCTTCTGCAGCCAACACGACCGATACTCGGTATTATAAGTCCGATGTTACTGCGGACACATGGATAAGCAGCCTTTCACGCTACAAAGAAGATTCGAGCAAGGTTTATGTCTATCCATCCAAGTCTCCTTGCGGAAAAACTCGTGTCAAAACCTACTGCCGCGTCGGCGGAGTGGGTACTAACAAAACATATAGAACTGCGGGTGTTTTGCTGTCAAACAATTCGAAATATGCTATCACGAACTATGTGTATGAAGATGGCGACTATACCACCGGCAAGGGCGTTGCTATGTGGCTCAGAATGTGCCATCCTTCTGGGAAGGGAGATCTGGAGGGAGTATGGAGCCCTGACTGGAGTGGTTACGGCACCGGAATAACAATAGTATAACTATTAAAAAGCAAATACTTTTATGTCATTTACAAATGAAGAATAACTGAAGAACGAGTTGCCGGAGTTCGGCAAGCAATGAGCTCCGGCAGCTTTCTTAAACAACAATCTAACTAAGGAGGCAATACATTCATGTCACTAAAAAGAATAATTTCAGTCATGCTCTGCGTGGCTTTTGCACTCATATTATGTTCAGCCTGCTCACAGGCGGAGGTCAACGACGACCGTCTTGCGGGCAACAACGGTTCCAATCCCGAGGACGGTCCGTTGACTCTTGATGACTATGAAAATGTCGGGACGGATGGCACATTTCACGATGAAACCTCCTTTGGTCATATGAACTACTACATAAATGAAATTAAAATGTCGGACAGTCTTGCCGAGGCCGGAATAACAGAGGATGACTATAGCAAGTCCGGAAACGATACATTTGACCACTATCTCACTGTCTCCATAACGGTTGAAAACGTTGATATCGCGCCGGCTGACGAGAGCGAAGCAGAGGAAATACAAAACACCGCACTTATAAACATTTTCGATATGTGTATCAAAGACGACGCAGAAGAGATGTACGTAGAACCGGCGTATTTTGATCTTGGAGGGATAGTGAGCCAAGAGGCAAATCGATATTTTGAATATGAGCTGCCGAAAGCGGGAGAGACACTGGATGTTGTGGTCGCATACGGCTTTTCGGATAAAGAGATATCTTCCTTGAAAACAGGTGGCGATACACTCTATCTGATTGACTATATAGGGATGGAAAAGATGAAGATAGAAGGTGTAGTATGAAGCGGCTGCTGAAGCTGGAGCTTAAAAAGGCGTTTTGCAGTCGCTGGTTTATCGCAGCCCTGCTGATCGGCATGGTTCTGGCCGGTATCTGCGCCTGCACCACTGCGGTTTCCTTTTACGGAGAAGGCGGACCGGCTGAGTATATAAAAGAATGCATTGCCAATAATGCCGTACCTTTAGGCGGCCTGGACAGCAACACTTTATACAACAATTGGCTGGGAGGAACTTATAATACAAGCACGGTCGTATTCTTTTATCTTGTGCCGCTGATAGCTGTCCTGCCCTGCGGCTGGAACTGCTCGGAGGAGATAAACGAAGGGTATCTGAAGGTCATCGTCCCTCGCGTCGGCAGAAGAAGATACTTTTCGGCGAAGCTTATCGCCGCCTTTACATCCGGCGGCGCTGTGGTTGCGCTCACGCTGCTGTTCAGTCTGATGATAACGGCCGCCATCGTCCCGGCTATTGCAATTCAACCTTATAACGAAATGTATTATGGTGTTTCCCACGGAGATATGCTTTCCTCAATGGCGTATTCACATCCGCTTTTGTACGCGCTGGTGTACATCGGCATTGATTTTCTGCTTGCAGGGTGCTTTGCCTGCCTGCCGGTTGTTGTGTCCCTATACAGCGAAAAGCGCGTTGCAGCTCTCATCGTTCCGTATATTGCAGTGATACTGTGCGACGCTGCACGCAATTTACTAAGCTATATCAGCTATATCGAGATATCTCCGCTCAATATTATGCACGTATCGATGCATGGGAATGCAGTGAAATCCTATATTCTGATTGCATGGCTTGCGATTTATGCCGCCGTTGCGCTTGTTTTCGGCCTGAGGAAAGGAGAAAAGCGTGAAATTGTTTAAAGCCATAAGATACGACTTGAGGTTTGGCATCTTTGAGTCAATGAAAAAGTATTTGTTTGCCGTGCTGCTGGCAGTGTTTATATTCGTGGGGCTTATCGTTGATGCACGAGGCCTGGCATCACTTCTGACCGACAACCCGGACAATGTCTTTAAGCTTCCGATATCCTTTGCCGATGTCATTCTCATCGAGCTTGGAGCGAACCTGCCGGCAGCTCTGAAATCGGCGGGCATTACAGGCTTTACCTTCCCCACGATGTGGTTTTTGCTCAATATCATTCCCTGCTATCTGACCCTGAGCTACGCCACTCAGGATCTGAGCAGCGGCGGAATACAGGTCATCACCAGACTTCACAGCAAAAGCCGCTGGTGGATATCCAAGTGTGTCCTGAGTATTGCAGCGGTATGTATATATTACATTATCATATACGCGGTTCTTGCGCTCCTTTGCCTTGCATCCGGCTTTGATCTGTCCTTGATACCCGATGAGACCATATTTTCAACGGAATTCACGGTGACATTTGTAGCGGAGGAGGTTACGAGCCTTCAAATGTTTTCGGCGCTGTGCCTGATGCCGTGCATCATAAGTGCCGTGCTCTGCCTTGTGCAGATGACGCTGACATTGTTTATGAAGCCGGTGTTTGCTTATATGATAATCTGCGCGTATCTTGCCGCGGCGGTGCTGTGCGTATCTCCGCTGTTTATAGCCAACTATGCCATGC
>CAVAPG010000082.1:0-7081 GCA_963590435.1 bacterium | reverse complement strand
CCCATAAGGGGAATAATGTTTTTATATACTTGTCAAAGTGATAGTAGTAAATGGACGCCTCCTCAAGTTTCCGTCCCCATAAGGGGAATAATGTTTTTATATTGAAAAGGCGAGCGAATTAAAAAGACAAAACTGGAGGTTTCCGTCCCCATAAGGGGAATAATGTTTTTATATTAAAAAATGAAAAAAGCTGAGAAAATTCGCCTTGAAAAGGGTTTCCGTCCCCATAAGGGGAATAATGTTTTTATATGAGACAAAATATGCGAAAAGAACAAAAAATTCGGTTTCCGTCCCCATAAGGGGAATAATGTTTTTATATAAAGTAAAAAGGAGACAATACAATGGTCTTGAATATGTTTCCGTCCCCATAAGGGGAATAATGTTTTTATATCAATTTCTGAGACGAGTATAGCAGATCAACTCGCGGTTTCCGTCCCCATAAGGGGAATAATGTTTTTATATTAACGTTCCTATTGAACCTTGAAAATTGAATATAGAGCAGTTTCCGTCCCCATAAGGGGAATAATGTTTTTATATTGTAGATTACTCTACACCTACAAACTCCCACGCCTCGTGTTTCCGTCCCCATAAGGGGAATAATGTTTTTATATAAGGAGACAGAAATGCGAAAAGAGCAAAAAATTCGGTTTCCGTCCCCATAAGGGGAATAATGTTTTTATATCCTCAGCGAAATGGTGCGATCGGCAGGACAAAACAGGTTTCCGTCCCCATAAGGGGAATAATGTTTTTATATCCAATGTTACGTGGAACGTTCGAGACATAATTACGCAGTTTCCGTCCCCATAAGGGGAATAATGTTTTTATATTCTCACGCCTGCGCTCTATTCAATTTTCAAGGTGCGTGTTTCCGTCCCCATAAGGGGAATAATGTTTTTATATCCTGTCCCCGCAATCCAAGTGTTTATGCGGTGCGAAAGGTCGATTTGCGGTGCAAACTGAAAAAAGAAATTCATAATGATAAAACCTCTCAAAAATCGCCGCAAAGCCGCATAAACACTGGTGCGGTGCAAAATATCAGTGAATAAGCTCGATTTTGCCCATTCCCATGTCGTATAACTGCCCACCATAGCGGGTGCATTTGCAAACATGCGGGGCAACACCGTTTGAAATATCGTTGTTATGCTTGTGCGTGGAATAGATTTTGTTTAACGTTGCCTGAAAAACCTTGTCAGCAGTGCGCAGCGCCTCCTTTCCGCAGACAGGATACAGGATTGTTTTAGAGAGGAAACCGATTCCGCCGCCAACCCATACGGTACCTTTTGCTTTTGTGCCGCGCCCGAAGCGGGAGTAAAAGCAGTCATAGGACACATGCTGAAAATAATCCAGAGCGGAAAATATCTCCTCTATTGTGATATTACAGGTTTTAGTATCAATTGTCAATTCAAATTCAATCTGGCTGCCCGGCTTCAGTGCTTCGCGAAGAATAGGGAGCGGCTTCTCCTGCCTGCGGAGAGTGTAATCAATTTTCTGCGCAAGCACCAGCTGTGACAACGGCAAAGGTGCACTGTCGCTGACAATAAATCCGGACATGATTGAATTTACAGCATTGTCTTTCCTCTCAGTGCGTTCAAGCGTGTGAAACACAGCGGCTTCTAACGCAGCTGTCTTGGATTTCAAATAGCTGTTTCTGCTTGCTCTGTCAGATGCAGAACGCATAATGTCAGAAATTTTATCTTTATAACGTCCCGGATCCTGATGAATGCGCCAACAGATCAAGGCGGTGCGCAGCATGCCTTTCAGCGTGCTTCCCGGAATATATGGCAGACCGTAGGGATCCTTCATAAAAGTTAAAATTTCTTTTGGTGTGCCGCCGCCACCGCCCGCTCTCCGCATAAATGCATCGCCGGGATCCATGCTGTACAGTGTCCAACGACGGGAGTATTGTTCGTAAATGCGCTGACTGCTCAGCCAACGGCCCAAATCCATGTTGTAACTACTGTTCAGTATAAAATCCTCATACGCTTTATCAAGGTGGTGCTGCTGCAAATCGCCGAACATCTTCGCGGTATCCGGTACAATTACCATGCCTCGATCGCTGTATTGGATATATTCTTTTTTGCCCAGCTTTCCTCCGTCGCCTACATGTATAGGCGCCAGCGCGGTAATGCGCAAATTATAATGTTTCAGATAATCCTGCATAGTTTATACCCCCAGGAACAAACCTTTTGCATAGCGGTACACAGCATGCGCGCCGCCCTCGCTGACGTCGTATATATCCCCGTGAAAACGAGTGGCAAAGCATGAACCGGCCTGCATCGCATACAGGTCGCGCTTTTTCATCTGCTCTTCCGCGTAGTTTGGGGAATATACAAAGCCGGAGCGTTTTTGCAGCAGATAGGAGGCGTTGGCAAGTGCGTCTTCCATTTCGCTCTCCTGTGGAAGAGCAGAGGAAAGAAGCATATACCGGCTGCTTTTTTTGCCGAGCAGATCGAGCAGACAACCGGCGTGCACTCCGTTGTACAAATCGAAGCGCCCTTTGCCGCTGCTTCGTTTTCCGCCGATGCCTGCATATGAGAGAATGTCCAGTAAGTCCTCCAGCAGATATTGAACATCTTTGTTCTCTGCTGCAACGATTATATAGAGCCCGTTGCCGTCATTAAATAAATAGTTGCCGACGCGATAGGGGAGTGTGTCGTCTTCTCGGCGCACGGCTGCCATTACCTGGCTGTAAGTATGGCCAAGGTTGTGCAGGCTGCAATCCCCCGGGTTCACATCGCCCGAGAGATAATCGCTCATCTTTTCTGCCGGTATATATTTCAGCTTTTTATATTGCTTTTTTTGCTTTGAGTCGCCTTGCTCCCTCGGCTCAACATAGAGCATGGGCTTTGGCAGAAAATATTGATCCTTGATGTAGGGGAAAGCATCCGAAAAAAGCAGCTTTTCATTTTTGACAGCGTTGTAAAACTCGTCTTCCCGTCCTAATTTCAGTGCCTCAATATAGAGCGCTGAAAAAAGTGTGTCTGCACAGAAATTTAATGCGCTTTCGTCTAATGAGCCGTTCCCGAAATGGACAGGGGCAGTGAATGCAAGCTTATAAATTATATAGTTCATTGCCGCCTCCTTACAGGTTGGCAAGCATTTCCCTGCACTGCTCCAGCACATCCTCGTCCACATCACCGATGACCGGATCGATTTCTATGTCAGAAAAAGCAACCTTGCCGTAGCCACGTGAGCCGCTGCCGCCGAGGTAATCGTACTGCAGCAGCCGGAAACCGGTTTGAAGCATTTTAAAATCCTGCAGCATGGTTTTGTCGTCCTTATATTCATACACAAGGTTCAAGCCGAACTTAGCGCCGCGGATAACTCTCTCCAGCTGGCGCGGATTCGCGACTGCAGTGGTGCGAATAATTGTATTTTCAAACTTAACCTCTGTAGCGCGATAGATGTTTGCTGCGCGCAGCTCTTCTTTGTTTTGCAGGAACATATCTGAAAACA
This sequence comes from bacterium, assembly GCA_963590435.1. GTDB lineage: Bacteria > Bacillota > Clostridia > Oscillospirales > Oscillospiraceae > F23-B02. The sequence goes on along the minus strand of CAVAPG010000082.1, from coordinate 3,625 downwards.
GCAGACGAGCAGTCTTCACTTCACCTTTTTTTGCTGAACCGAACAGGTTTTTTATGCATGCAGCATCGTCGTCCGGAGTTTTAGCCATTTTATCGTTATAATATTTGGCAAGTAATGTGCGCATTTTGCCCTTCAATGAGCTGCCGGGAATAATCGGGTCGTCGGAGCGAACGTCGCGGATGACCGGCGAATCAACTGCGCCGATTGCGGCAAAAGCATCGCTGCCGCCGATGTGCAGACCTGTTTTGACTTCCAGAGTACCTGTGATTTCTAATTTTGCAAACATTGTGATGCCCTCCTTTAATCGTCGTTGCCGCCGTAAAATTTGCGGAATGCCACCAAAGCTTCAAGATAATGACTGAACAGAATATAGTTTTTGCGGCTGCCCTTAATTTCATCTATGATCTTAAGAACTTCCGTCTTTTCCAAGAAGTCTTTAACAGATCTTTCGCGTCCCGCCTCATAGTAAAAGCGCAGCTTCATGTAGTTGATGCGACCGATTATATCGTTGCTCAGCTTATCGTCTTTGCTATTTACAACCTCGTTGTATATGTCCGCAGACATTGCCAGCAGGTTTCTGATTTTCGATGTGGTGACGATAGGGATCGATCTTCCCTTCATATCTTTTTGACTTGCCAGTTCCTTGATTGACGTTTCTGCTAAATCCACGTAGTTTTCTTCGTTAATCCGCATCTTGATTTTCTCCTTTCTTTTCTCGCTGCATGTATACATAAAGGTAAATGGCAGTTACTGCCTGTCTTCGCTCCTCAGGACTGGTGGACCATCGGTACATTTTTTCTGAAAAAGTGGTATATGCTTCTTTTTCTGCATTGCTGATACTATCGTCCCGCCGGTCCGGCTCCATGCGGGAAAGATAATATACAAATCTTGCACGGTTAAATCTATCTCCGTTATCCCGCAGAAGCTTCAGAAGGTTATATAGAAAAGCCTTGCCCCTGTTTTGCGTTATTTGCATGTAATCAGCAATAGTTTTGTATTTTTCTTTCAGTACTTTTTGCGTGAACTCCTGCCAGTTATAGCGCCCGCTCTCATCAAAGAGCGTGACGGCATTTTTATCAGGCAGTTCTTTTGAGTAATCCTCAAGCTCGGCTACCTCCTGTGCCGTACAGTTGATGGGATAGGATGCATCGTAAATGCCGATGCCGCCTGATATGGTGAGTGCACCTAACGTAAATCGTTCGAGTGCATCACGAATATCAATAAACGCGTCAATAATTTCGTTCCACGCACCGACTAAGAAGATATCGTCGCCGCCGGAGTACACTACGCAAATATTTCGATTTCCGCCGTTTGAAAATACCTTCGATTGGCCGTGTTCCAAGATAGAATTGAGATGCAGCTTGAAGAAGAGCGATAACTGGCGTGACAGCGTCGCCGTTCGGGAGAGAGTTTCATATTTGCCGCTGCCTGTAGCCTTAAAACCATTTACAAAGGTATTACCGAGGTTATCCACATCTCCGCGCAGCACGGCGAGGCGTTCGATGCCTTCGGATTTCTGAGCTAATTCAGCAAAAGTGTCTCCTGTCGTGTGCCGTCCGACCCATAGCTTCGTCGCAACATGCTTGCCTGTATATGACTCATTTACAGTATAGCTGCGTACATAACTTGGGCTTTCCATAAGCTGCAGCAGTTCGTGCTTATCAGCGGCCATGAGAAATTTATCACCCGGCAGCGGCAAATAATCGGAATTGCCAGCGGCAGAAACCGTTACAAAATAATCCTGATACAAAATCGACCCTGACAGCTTTTCAAGTGATGCACAAACAGGGCAGCGACCGTCGCTGTTTACATGCGATGTTCTGCGGCAAACGCAGCACTCTTCTCGCCCGTCTATATGCCGCTGGTTTAGCTCGATAATTTCTGCAGGCGAGTAGCGATGTGATTTCTTTGCAGAAATATTGCGGGATATCGTGCGGAAAAGCTCGCTGTAGCTGCCGTTCGGCTCGTTTTTAAGATTCGATGCGCTGCAAGTGGCGTAACCATCCGCAATGTAAAGCGCAGTGTCAAAATATTTCATAAACCAGCTATTTACGATTTCCTGCTGCTGTGCGATTACCTGCTTTACGTGTTCTGTATTAGGCAAAAGCATGTAGCAATGACCGCCGCCGGAATAAATAAGGCAGGAGCGTGAAAGATCGAGTGCAGAGAGCAGCTCATCAATAATGTGCTCCATGATTAATTCCAGATAAAAGCTTCGTGCACGTAATCCTCGCAGTGCACCGGCACTGCTGATCGTATAAATGAAGCTCTGTATTCCCGATATATCCATGGAATAGAGCAAGAACATTTTTTCCTGCCAAAGCGTTTTGCCGGTGTCCTTATAAAAGAAGCTGCAGTAGTTATCAATATTGTTTTGCTCAACGTACTGGTAACAGCATTCGGCAACTGCAGCGGTCACCTTGACGTGGTCGTAAAGGGAAATGTCAGCCAGCTCACGATTGCTCGTTGATGATGGAATGTAGCTGAGAGTTGCCTCCAGCACAGAGAGCAGGGAATTGATGTATTCGGATGATATTTCAATTCCACGCAAATTGTCGCGGATTCTGTCCACAACCTGTCGATAGAAGCTTTCATCCATTGCACATTCAGCAACAGATGGGTAGTTTATACCCTTATCGGGATCTAACATTTGCCTGTTATAGTGCGCCTTTTTGTTGTTGCCATTTAAAATGTTAAATACACTGTCAAGCGGGACAGAACGGTCAAATCCCTCCGAGCCATCGGAGCTTTCGCGGCGATCCATTGCAGAGGCAACATTATCGGCAAAATATGTGATGTAGGCTAAGGCCGCGGGAGAAATAGATGCTGTACGCAGGTTGGCTGCGTGATGATACTGCACACAGTTCAAAATTTCGGCATCGAAGTCCTTTCGCACCTCGTGCAAAAAATCACAGCCGCTGTCACTGTGCTGCCGATGATCCCCTGCACGATAAATGACCTTGCCAATGTCATGCAAAAGGCTGCCGATTACCAGCTTGACTTGTTTATCTTTCATTGTTTGCACTCCTTCCTTCAATCAGTTGAATTGCGCCCATTCCAAGGGAAGTTTTAACGCCGATTCCTGAGTATGTTCCAAATTGAAAAAGCATGTTCGCAAAATTAGCCATGGTTTGTGCTCCGTCTATTCGCAGCGTTATTTGGCCGAGAAAAGCCGGAATACGCACACCCTCCAAGCAAAAGACCGTACTATGTAAATTGTATCGACTGAGAGTAGTTTTTTCAACTAACTGGTCAAGCGTGTCGTCATCACACATGCTTTCCTCTGCGTTTACTGCATCATAACGATTCATCAGGTTGGAGAATATTGCACGGACATCCGGATAATTCACATATCTGCCGTTCTGCTTAAATGCAGTCGGAGTTATAAATTGCACTGTGATATACCTGCTTGCATGACCGTTGTAAAATGCATCCGCCAATTTTGCGTCCGGAAGTTCATAATATGATTTGCCGAGAACTTGCATGTCGATATTGTGTTTTTTCAGTGTGAATTCATTAAGATTGATCAAGCTGCTTTTCAGCAGCTTATATATGGTCTCCTCGTTTAACGCCGAGATTACCCAATACCAGTCCTCGCCCCGTTTCTCCAGATGCTGCGCATAGG
>CAVAPG010000081.1:0-7142 GCA_963590435.1 bacterium | reverse complement strand
AATGAACGACATAATGAGCCTCATCAAGCTCGCCGAAGGATTTGCGAGAGGGTGATATAAAACCGGGAGAAGCGAAAAAACTTCTCCCGGTTTTTGTGCTGCTTATATATCAGCTCCAGTAACGCACTATCAACTTCTCCATATGTTCTTTCATGCAGGAATACGCCTTTTCGCCGTCACCGGCAAGAATCAACTCACCGATCTCCTTATGCTCTTCATAATTCTGGCGAAAATACATTGTTCCAAGCGTGCGACTGCATATTGGCGTCCACATTTTCGTATCCATAGCCTTGAATATCAGTTCCATAATCTGAAGATAAATATAGTTTCCGCTCGCTCTGGCCACACAAAGATGAAAATCTTTATCCACATCTACCGTGTCAATTTTGGCATCTGTATTTTCGCGGAAGCGGTCTATAATATTCTTCATATTCTCCCGCTCAATGGCGTCTATATTTTTGGCAGCTGCTCGTGCTATATCCGGTTCAATAGATAATCGCGCCGCAATTATGTCCTGCGGTTCAATATTTCCAAGAGTAAATGAGATATCGGGCCGCATATTCTTTACGTAGACTCCGACACCTTGAATAGAATCTACAAGGCCATTAAGCTCAAGGGCACACAGTGCCTCACGTACCGGAACACGACTGACATTGAAGGTCTGGCACAACTCCTTTTCGCTCGGGAGTTTTTCTCCTACTTTGAACATTCCGGAGCGTATTGCCTCGACCAGTTGATTATAAATCTGTACATACAATTTGTTATTGGACACCGGACTTAGCTGCATTCTTCTACCCACCTGTTACTTTGCTCTTTTATTTTTATTTCTTGAAAATTTTATCATTTAAATCGTCGTTTTGTCAATATTGCAGCGTTAAGCGAACGTTCAAAAAAAGGGAGATTTGCTAAAGCATCTCCCTTTTTCTGTGACATTTTCTTCAGTTCATCCCAACAGTCCGGGAAGCCATGTGACAAAGCCGGGCACGTAGGTAATGAGGAACAGAACTGCAATCAGCGGGATAAGGAACGGCAGAATGCACTTGTACATTCTCTCGATTGAAATATCCGCAACCTTGGCGCAGATGAACAGAGATGTTCCGACAGGCGGCGTGCAAAGGCCGATCATGAGGTTAAGGACAAGGACAACACCCAGATGCAGCGGGCTGATGTCGAATGCAGTCATCAGTGGGATAAGGAAGGGTATTGTAATTGTCAGCGTTGCAAGAGCTTCCATGAACATGCCGATAATAAGGAACGCAATGTTAATTATCAGAAGCATTACATACTTGTTGGTTGTGAGCTTGGTAAGGGACTCAGCAAGAGCCTCGGTCATGCCCATCATAGTAACAAGCCAGGAGAAGGCCGCAGCGCCGCAGATAATGAGGAGTATTGCCGCGCTCTCGGATACAGTCTGCTTAATAGCCTCAAAAACCTCAGCCTTAGTCATTCCCTTGTAGACAAGAACGGAGAGGATGAAAGCATAAACGGATGCAACACATGCTGCCTCAGTGGGGCTGAATATGCCAGTCCAGATGCCGCCGATGATAATAACAGGGGTAAGCAGAGAAAGAAGTGCCTCTCTGGTGGAATCGCCGACTTCCTTCCAGCTGAAGGGCTGTGTAGGATAGTTGCGCTTCTTTGCCATTATATAAATCAGTATAGAACATGCAAGTGCGAGGAGCAGGCCCGGGATAACACCGCCTATGAAGAGGCTGCCGACCGAAACACCGGTCATCATTCCGTAAACGACCATTGGGACCGAAGGCGGAATAATGGGGCCGATGGTAGCGCTGGCGCAGGTAACGGCAGCAGAGAATTCAGCATCGAATCCCTGTTCCTTCATTGCGTCAACCTCAATCTGTCCAAGGCCGCCCGCATCTGCAACGGCAGAGCCGCTCATACCGGAAAATATAACAGAAGCCACAACATTTGCATGTCCGAGTCCGCCGGGGATAGAACCAACCCATGCCGATGCCGCGCGGAAAATTCGACTTGTGATGCCGCCCGTATTCATAAGCTTCGCAGCAAGAATAAAGAACGGGATGGCAAGAAGAGTATAGGAGCTTGAGTTACCGATCATACGGTGTACAATGGCAGTAGGCGAAAACTGGCCTGTCGCCATTGCGGTAATAAGTGCAGATATTGAAAGGGAAAATCCTATTGGTACTCCACAGACCATAAGGCCCAGGAACAAGGTCATAAGCAACACAACATTTTGAACTACCATTTTATGACCTCCTCATTCTGCCGCGGCAGCCGTTTCTGTCTGCCCGGTAATACGCTTATAATTTACATTGACAATCTGGCAGGCAGAAAACACGCAGCCAATCGGATACGGAAGATAAAAAATTCCGCGGCTGACCGGGATTGTCTGATACATGGTTGACATTGCTGTATTGATAACACCGATGCTGAGATAAGCAGAGTATATTAAAAATGCCAACACCAGGAAGTCCATCACTGCGAGCCAGATATTGCGTGCTTTCGGTTTCAGTGCGTTTGAAATAAAGGTAAGACGCATGTTTTCGTTACGGTTGAAGGTAACAACCATGCCCATGAAAATCGTCCACGACATGCAAACGAGAGTCGCTTCATAGGACCATTGCATCGGATGGCCGACAAGGCGGAATATAACAGAAAGTGTGATGATAACCGTGATAAATACCATCAGTGCAACAGTGATAATACCCGCAATTTTGTCTAATATCTTGCAGAGTTTGTCAAAAGTTTTCAATAAAATCACCTCAAGATAAAGAATTGCGGTGGGGAGAATCTCCCCACCGCATGAGCGAAGAGTATTACTCAGCTATCTTTGCCTGAATGCGGGCAACAAGATCTTCTGCCCAATCGTTCTCAGCGTAGAAGTCGGTATAGACGACCTTGGTAGCCTCCTGGAAGGCGGCAGTGTCAGGATAGGTGACCTCCATGCCGGCTGCTTCGAGCTCTGCGAGCATAGAATCGGTGCTGTCAACAATTGCCTGACGGTGCTCATCGCCGTAGATCTTTGCTGCCTCAAGCAGGAGCTGCTGCAGATCTTCAGGGAGCTTGTTCCAAGTGCTCAGAGAGAATACCATGTTCTTGCACTCGTACTTGTGGTTAGTCATTGCCAGATACTGCTGGACATCCTGGAAGTTGTTTGCATAGATGTTGGATACAGGGTTCTCCTGTCCATCGAAGGTGTTCTGCTGAAGTGCGAGGTAAAGCTCAGAGAAAGCAAGCGGTGCGGGGGATGCGCCAAGAGCTTCAAATATTGCCATAGTGACCTTGTCTTCAGGAGTGCGAATCTTCAGGCCCTTGAGGTCCTCGGGGGTATTGATGGCGCGAACGCTGTTGGTGGTCTGACGCAGACCGTTTTCCCAGTAAGCCAGCTGAATCATATTGTGATCAGCCAGATCAGCAACAAGCTCATCGCCGATTTCACTGTCAAGCACTTTGTATACATCGTCATAGCTGGAGAACAGGAAGGGCATGCCGAGGATGTTGATCTTTGGAGCGTAGTTTGCTTCCTGGCCCTGCGGGAGCATCATTGCATCGAGAGAGCCCATCTCGACCATTTCTGCCATCTCTGCATTGGAGCCGAGCTGCTCGGATGCATAGATATCAATCTTGAGACGGCCTTCGCTCTTCTCTTCAACATATGCTTTGAAGTTGAGCAGAGAGACATGAATCAGGTTTTCAACAGTATCGCTGTGACCGATTTTGATGGTATAAACCGTATCGTCGGATGCAGATGTGCTGTCGGTAGTTGCAGTAGTTGCGGAACTTGAGCTTGAGCCGCAGGCGCAGAGTGCGAAGATCATTGCCAGGGCCATGATTAGTGCTAGGAATCTTTTCATTGTTTTTCCTCCTTGAGTCCTTTTCTTTTTCTTTTTTATAATTTCGGTGCTGCTTCCAGCCCGATAATTACTGCTTAGTCGATGAGAATTTCAGCCTGTTTTACAATATTTTCGGCCGTAATTCCGTTTATTTCGAGCAAACGTCCGTAAGGTGCTGACTGTCCGAACTGGTCAAGGACGCCAATTCTCTTGAGCTTTCCTTTGCCGCTTTCGGCAACAATATCCGCGACTGCACTGCCGAGTCCGTTCAGTATATTATGATCTTCGACCGTAATTATTCTTCCGATGTCCTCTATGCAGGAATTCACGGCTTCTACATCCAGAGGCTTTACGGTATGCATATCAAGCACACGTGCGCTTATGCCCTTTTCTTTGAGCATTTCAGCTGCATCAAGTGCGATACAGACCGTGTCGCCGTTTGCAATAATTGCAACATCCTTGCCTTCGCGAAGAGTATTGGCCTTTCCTATCTCAAACTTTGCGTTTTCATCATAGATCTGCGGAATTGCATCACGCGTAAAGCGGAGATAGACAGGGCCGTAACATTCTGCCGCAGCTTTAACCAGAGCTTTCGCTGCATTATAGTCTGCCGGCATAATCACGGTCATGTTAGGCAGAGTACGCAGTATTCCCATATCCTCAATGCACTGATGGCTTGCACCGTCATTTGCCGGGGTAAGTCCGCCGTGTGAGCAGGCAATTTTAACATTGAGATTCGGATAGCAAATTTCCTGACGAATCATCTCACAGATTCGCATGCTGCCGAAAGCAGCATATGTCACGACAAAAGGAATCTTTCCGCACGTAGCAAGACCCGCGGCAACACCCGCGCCGTTCTGCTCCGCTATGCCGACATTGATGTACTGCTCAGGCAATGCCTTGCGAAAAGCCGCGGTCTTGCAGGATTTGCCGATATCTATATCGACGACCAGAACATTGCTGTTTTCCTTGCCGAGCTCAACTATTGCTTCGCCGAAGCCGTCACGCGTAGCGATTTTCTTTGAATCCATATTTACACCTCCGCAATGAGCTGCGATTTCAGCTCATCTACTGCCTGTGCATATTCCTCATCGTTAGGTGCAACCCCGTGCCAGCCGCACTGGTTCTCCATATAGCTTACGCCTTTGCCCTTTACGGTGTGCCCGAATATACATTTCGGGCGACCGTTTTTCACAGCATTTGCAAGCTCAATTGCGGCAACCACCTGTGCCATATCATTTCCGTCTATCTCGTACCTATCAAAACCAAAGGCTTCAAATTTCTTTCCGAGATCAATGTTCGGCATGACTTCATCACAAGTGCCGTCAAGCTGGAGATTGTTGTTATCAACGAAAACCACAAGATTATCAAGCTTATACTTATGTGCCGTCTGGGCAGCCTCCCAGATTTCACCCTCTTGGCATTCTCCGTCGCCGACTGCGACGTAAACATGGTAATCTTTTTTATCAAGCTTCGCAGCAAGCGCCATTCCTACGCCGCAGGCAAGGCCTTGGCCGAGGGAGCCTGTTGATATGTCTATACCGGGGCAGCGGTTCATGCTGGGATGGCCCTGAAGCATTGAACCCTCCTTGCGCAGCGTATCGAGCACTTCCATCGGAAAATATCCCTTCATTGCCAGTGCTGCATACTGTGCCGGGCATGCATGGCCCTTGGAGAGGACAAATCTGTCACGATCCGCCCATCTGGGGTCTGCCGGATTAACATTCATAAACTTGAAATAACAAGCCGTGACATAATCTGCAACCGAAAGTGCACCGCCCGGATGGCCTGACTGTGCCTTGTGTATCATGTACAGAGCATTAAGTCTCAGCTCCGTTGCAGTATTTTTCAGCTTTATAAGTTCTTTATTGTCCATAATGTCCCCTTAAAAAACTATCTCTTTCTTTTCACGCGAGGACTCAAGAGCCAGTGTTGAGAGTTTTAGCACCTTTATGCCCTCATCCAACGGAGTCAAAATAGGCTTATTGTTCTTCAGACAATCCTGAAAATGCTTATGTATATTGAATATTACGCCGTCCTGATCGTGCTTATAGGAATCGTTGTAGTGTATTGTCTCCTCGTGCTCCATGCCGTCAGTTTTATATGTCAGCTCGTCAAACTCGAACATATCGCGTCCTCTGAGGAAGACCGAGCCCTTCGTGCCGATATAGGCTTTGAGATTTGCGCCGAGGTCCGAGCTCCAACTGGCTTCTATCGTGCAGATACCGCCCTTTTTGATTTTCATTGTTGCAGAAAAGTTTGTATCGTACTGCGGAATAGAAGGAATGGTGCACCACACATTTGCCGAAAGAGTTTCAAAATCTCCGCAAAGTGCAGTCATAAGATTCCACTCGTGTGAAATAGACTCAATAGTGAATCCGCAGGCATATTTCGGGTCAGTGCGCCAGGAATTTGCAAACGGGCTGCCGCGGAATCCGTATCCGGGGCCGACACGTACATCCAACACATTTATCGGATCGCCCATAGCGCCGGAAGCAACCAGCTCATGCATCTTAACAAATGCAGGACGATAGCGATGTGCAAAACCGACTATGATTTTGCCGTTGTACTTTTGCTCCATTTCCTTAAGCTTTTCAGCGTCTTCAAGAGATGTTGCAATGGGTTTTTCCATGTAAAGCGGAACATGTGCCTTCAAAACCATTTCCACATAATCCATGCGCTTGGTCGGCGGAGTACAAATAACGGCATAATCCGCACCAACCAGATTTTCTTCTATCTGTTCATACTCGAGTGCCTTGCTGCCAAACTCCGCACAGTATCTGCTAAGTCCCTCGCGATTGATATCGTATGCCGCAGTTACCTTGCCGCCGAGCTTTACAATTGCTCTGCCATGAGAATAAGCTATGTCGCCGGTACCTATCATTACAACATTCATATCAAAGTCCTCCATTGTCCGACATTGTACTTAAGTGCTTATCATGTTGTAATACAAGCTTATAACATGACATGCACTCACGTCAATAATTGTTGTTTTATTGACGAAGAAATCTGTGTTGTACATCAAATTTCGTCGCCGCTTTTGTGCAAAATGTTAAAATGTATGATGAATTGTAATTATTCGGGCATTACAAAACACGCCGCTGCGAATTATCGCAACGGCGTGCAAGTTTTAAACTACTTTCGTTTTCTGCTTTAACCTGAACAGGTTTGGTTTTTACTTCTGTGCGCTCTTGCCCTTGATGTATGCATCAATGCTCTTTGCGCCGGCTTTGCCTGCGCCCATGGCGAGGATGACTGTGGCTGCACCGGTAACTGCGTCGCCGCCGGCGAAAACGCCTTCGCGTGCGGTCACGCCGCCTTCGTCAG
>CAVAPG010000080.1:0-7172 GCA_963590435.1 bacterium | reverse complement strand
GAGCGCTTCCTTGATAAGAAGCCGGCTGTTTTCAATATAGCCGCAGGCAATGGCTCCGTTATATTCAAAAAACCCTCCATTGGCTGATAGGAATATTTCCTCCTGGAAGCATAGATAGCCGTAGTAAAAACTTGCATGAGGTAAGCCTTTCAACAGGTCCTCTCTTATGAAATTGTATTCCTCAGAACTTATGCGCCTTATTCCGTCAATCTCAGCTGATGCCTCTACCGTTTCACATTTGCAGTAGCTTGCTGCGGTGAGCCCGCAATTGCTCTCATACCAGCCATACAGAGAGTCTTCTGCAGGCAGTGTGCAGCATATATCGGCACCGTACTCCCATGCATTTCGCATACATGCCCTTGTTAGTTCAGCGCCTATACCTTGCCCACGTGCGGATTCGTCCACTGCAACGGCGTATATATAGGCAATTTTTTTGGACGATTTATCAGGGAGATTAAGAAATGCATCCAGTACATATGCGGCCCCGAATATTTCTCCGTCAAATTCGGCAACAAACCCCGTTCCCATGGATGGCAGAAGCTCAAAAAAAGAGTCAACAAGCTCCGGAGAATCGCCGAACGTGCTGCACCAAAGGGCTTTCAATGCTCCTATGTCATTTCGCGCGTATTCCCGAATGGCGTAAATCATTCGTACACCTCCGGACAAAGTTTTCGAATTTCGCTTCGTATCTCCCTGAGATCCGTAAATGTTTCGGGCCTTTTGGTTACATCGCGGAGCAGGGCAGAGGGGTGATACATCGCAAGATACCTTCTCCCACCAATGTCGAACCACTTGCCGTGCTGACGTGTTATGCGAAAATCCTCATCAATCAGCGATGTAGCCGCTATGCGGCCGAGACATATGATAATACGCGGATTAACAATCTCTATCTGACTTCTAATCCACGGTGAGCATGCAATTCTCTCGTCAGGCTGCGGATCTCTGTTCTTCGGCGGACGGCATTTGACTATGTTGGCAATATAAATGCGTGTGCGGTCGAGATCTATCATTTTAAGCATATCATCAAGAAGCTGTCCGGCTTTGCCGACAAAAGGGATACCCTGCAAATCCTCCTGCTCACCGGGACCTTCGCCGATAAGCATAACATTCGCATCCGGATTGCCGTCGCCGAAGACAAGATTAGTCCGCGTTTTGCACAAAGCGCATGCTTTGCAGCCGAGACATTTTTCGTTAAGCTCATCCATTGCATTGTTCATCAGCTTTCCTCCGAATATTTTGCAAGATTGAGCAGAATCTCACGTTTATTATTATCGGGATATTCCATTACATAATCAAGCAGGAAATTAAGCATTTCTCCGAGCTCCGGCCCTTTAAGTCCGAGTGACAAAAGGTCATCGCCCGAAACAGCCAAATGCTTGAGCGAGAAGCATTCGCCGCTTTTCAAAATTGCTCTGAGCTCTTTTTCAAAATCCTCTCCTGATATGACGGAACAAGCCTGCACCGCGCATGTAACTGTGTCAACTCCATACCGGTTAAGAAGCTTTTTCCACGCAAGGCTGTCCTTAGGCAGATCACCGCTTAAGATTACATCGGCATCCTTGCAGCAGCGTATGGTTCGCCCGTCGAGTCGAAGCTTAGTCAAAAATTCACCGACTGACGGGATATATCCGTATTTTCGCAGCATAATGCTGAACGCAGCCCAGCGTGCCAGAGGTTTACGCGGCATATTTGCCATATCTGCAAAATTTGGCATTTTCCAGCCGGCTCCGCTTATGTAATTATTCATCAGACCGAAGCTTATCGCTGCACTCATGGTTTCCGGTCTCGGTGTAAGAAGTATTTTCTCAACCTCATCCCTGACTCTTTCAGGGGATAGAGAAGACGCTTCTTTGGCGCATTCTTCAATTGCATTGAGTGTGTCATATTCTATTGTGAATCCAAGTCTCGCAGAAAAACGAAGAGCCCGGAACATACGCAAAGCATCTTCTGAAAAACGCACTTTTGGGTTGCCGACGCATCGTATGCAGCGGCTTTCAATGTCATGTACGCCGTCAAACGGGTCAGCCAGCATTCCGTCGGCGGAGAGAGCAATTGCATTCATCGTAAAATCGCGACGGCTAAGATCTGTTATCAGATCTGAAACAAAGGTAACCGAGTCCGGCCTTCGATGGTCGCGGTAATCGCCTTCGGTGCGGAATGTTGTGACCTCGGCGCTTTTGCTGCCGATAATCACCGTGACGGTTCCGTGCTGGAGACCTGTTGGGCGTGAACCGGGGAAGAGCTCGAGTACTTCATCGGGCAGAGCGCTTGTGCATATATCCCAGTCCTGCGGCGTCATACCCATTATTACATCGCGCACGCATCCGCCGACAAGATAGGCCAGGTGACTGCGTGACTGCAGAGTGAACAATATCTGGCGTACGTATTTTGGAGGATTTATTTGAATCATAATTATGCTCCTGTATGCATAATGATTTAATTCTTGTAAAGTTGCCATCACAGTATTATAATATCATCTGCTAAATGTAACATCAACATGTATTTGTGAATAATAGAGCGATTGGAGAACTTATGTCTGACTTCAGTGAGTATTTAATATGTGGAAAAAGAGGGCATCTTATCGGCATCGGCGGGGTCTCAATGTCGCCTTTGGCAGAAGTGCTGTCAGATGCCGGACTTATTATCAGCGGCTCGGATATAGCAGAAAGCGAGCGTACATCGCACCTCCGGGAAAAGGGAATATATATATCCATCGGTCATGATGCATCTAATATAACAGATGATATAGATTTTGTCGTTCGCACTGCTGCCGCTCATGACGATAACCCGGAGATAGTTCGCGCTCATGAGCTCGGCATTCCTGTTTTTGAGCGAACCCAGGCATGGGGCGCAATAATGAGAGAGTATAAAAATGCTTTGTGCATTTCAGGAACTCACGGCAAAACCACCACCACATCAATGTGCACGCACATTCTTATGGCGGCCGAAAAGGATCCTACGGTTATGATCGGCGGTACGCTTCCTCTCCTCAAAGCAGGACACAGAGTCGGAACCGGTGACACAATCGTTATGGAATCCTGCGAATATTATAATTCATTTCTGTCGTTTTATCCGACGGTTGCAGTAATTCTCAACATAGAAGAGGATCATCTTGACTTTTTCTCCGGCATTGACGAGATAAAAAACAGTTTTCGTGAATTTGCAAGTCATGTTCCGCAGAACGGCTATGTCGTCGTGAATCATGATGACGAGAACACCATGGATGCCGTAAAGGGATTAGATCGCAATATTGTGACATTCGGACTTACATCCAAAGCAGATGTTTATGCTAAAAATGTGCTCAGAATAGGCTCGCTTACGAAGTTTGATATTATGTACAAGGGCAAGCTGTTTGATACCGTAAGCATACATGTTCCCGGTGTGCATAATCTGAAAAACGCCCTAGCGGCAGCCGCGGCATGCATTTGCCTCGGAATTAAGCCTACTGCCATAAAATACGGCTTGGCAGGTTTTACCGGAGCGGGAAGAAGATTTGAATTTAAGGGGAAATTTAACGGCGCGGATGTCTATGACGACTACGCGCACCACCCCGGTGAGCTCAAGGCTTTGCTTGATGCGGTGGAAGAACTCGGATACAAACGGACAATAGTTGTGTTCCAGCCTCATACATATACTCGAACAATGGCACTGTTTCACGATTTCGTGCGGCAGCTTCGCCGTCCGGATATAGTCTATCTGGCAGAAATTTTTGCCGCTCGCGAAAAGAATATTCTGGGTATTTCATCGGCAGACCTTGCCGAAAAGATAGACGGCGCAAAGTTTTATAAAACTTTCGAGGAAATCGAGCAAGATCTCAGAAAAACTGCTCAGCCCGGTGATCTTATCCTCACAGTGGGTGCCGGCAATGTTTATAAAATAGGAGAACACCTGCTTGCAGACGATTATGAAGCTTAAAACGGAGATGAAAAATGGATATAAGCTGGCTCGGGCATTCATGCTTTAAAATAAGTCACAAAGGCTACAGTCTCGTTATAGATCCGTATGATCTTACAAATGCCAATTATCCGCCAATGAGCACAGAAGCAGATGCGGTTCTGTGCAGTCACGAGCACCGCGGTCATAATTACCGTGCGGGAGTTAAACTCTCAGGGACTGTCAAGCCATGCCCATACGATGTTTCGATAATTGACACATTCCATGACACAAGCTACGGAAGCTTGCGCGGAAAGAATAAGATTCATATTATAAAATGGGACGGGTTTAAGCTCGTTCATATGGGAGATCTCGGAAGCTTTCTCACCGCAGATGAAAAAAGAGAGCTTTTCGGTGCGGATGTCCTGATGATTAACGCCGGTGGTTTTCGTGCCATGCCGAGTGATAAGACCAAACCGCTTGCCGATGAATTGTGTGCGAATGTGGTTATACCAATGCACTACGCACATGACGGATGCGGAAGCCGTCGTATGGAGAGGGTTACGGCATTTACAGATCAGTATATGCCGCTGCCGATAGTCCATTTTTACGAAACGAATACAATAAGCATTGACCGGAATACCGAACCTCAGGTCGCAGTGCTTAAATTCATGCCTAAGAAATAAAAACAGTGCATAAGTTGAAAATCAAGGGAATTTACACAATTGCCTTGATTTTTCTGACCTTGTAGTATATAGTTTCAAGGTCTTAATATGATTGGAGGCTTTTTAGTGGCAAAAGCTAAGGAACAAAACTATCTGCACGGTGCTGCCATAATGACCGCCGGCGTTATTATAATGAAAATTCTCGGGGCACTGTATAAAATACCGCTAGGCAATATGCTCGGCGATGATGGCTATGGTTTGTTTTTGCAGGCTTATTATGTATACAGTCTTTTTCTCACTCTTGCAACAGCAGGTTTCCCGGTGGCACTTTCTCGAATGATCAGTGCCGCACAGACAAGGGGACTTCAGATGCAGGCACGGCGTACATATCAGGTCGCATGGTGGACATTCTTTGCGCTGGGCGTAGTTTGCTCGGCAGTAATGTTTATTTTCCCCGACTGGCTTGCAGATTCAATGATTAACAGCCCCGATGCAGCACTGAGTATTCAGGCCCTGGCTCCGGCAGTGCTTCTTTGCTGTGTCACATCTACATATAGAGGACTTACTCAGGGCTATGGCAACATGACGCCGACGACTGTCAGCCAAATACTCGAGGTTCTTGCAAAAGTAGCTGCCGGTCTTGCTTTGGCGGCATATCTTATAAAAGCAGGTTATGATAAACCGGTAGCCGTTTCCGGCGCAATATTCGGCGTAACAGTCGGCTCGCTTGCCGCACTTTTGTATATGCTTATATACAAAATGCGCAATTACCGTTTTGAAGTGGTTTCAGAGCCGGATATACCGGAAAGTGCCGGCACGATATTTAAAAATCTGCTCAGCATAGGCATTCCGATTGCACTTGGTTCAGTTGCCCTTGCATTGATAAATCTTATTGATGCAGGTCTGTGCATGTCAAGACTTCAAAGCGCTGTCGGGTTCAGCTACTCTCACGCAAAAACACTTTACGGCGTATATGGTAAAGCTCAGACGCTGTTCAATCTTCCGTCTGCATTCATAACGCCGCTTACAATATCGATCGTACCGGCCATATCAGCGAAACTTGTAATGAATGCGAGAGAAGAGGCAGGCAAAATTTCCGAAGATTCTTTGCGTATATCCATGGCTATGGCCCTGCCTATGGGAATAGGACTTGCTGCTCTGTCTGAACCTATTATGAATGTTATCTATCCAAACGCTCATGAATCAGGTCCGCTTCTGCTGTGCCTGCTTGGTATTGCGTCAATTTTTGTTTGCTTCTCGCTTATGAGCACAGCCGTCCTTCAGGCAACCGGTAAGGAAAAGCTTACACTCTATTCAATTATAGCCGGCGGCTTAGTTAAGATTACGGTTAACTGGTTCATTGTTGCTGTTCCTGAGATAAATATATACGGTGCCGCGATAGGAACAATATGCTGCTACGTAACAATGGGAACGCTTAATCTCGTTTTCATTAATCGCAGTTTTGAAAAGGGACTGTCGATGAAAAATATATTCTTAAAACCTGCCGTACCCAGCATTATTATGGGCATTATAGCTATTGCGGTTTATTACGGCGGAATGGCTGTTCTGGGTTCCGACAGCAGAATGATGATGGCACTTGTGATGTGCGTTGCAATCGGCATAGCGGTTATTGTTTATGCGGTATCCGTTATAAAGCTTCGTGTCATTACAAGTGAAGATATGAAGCTTATTCCGAAGGGCGAAAAAGTTGCAAAGCTCCTGCATATGAAATAATGCCGATTTAGGCTGAAATTGTAGGCTTTTTTTGAAAAAATACTTGATATTTTCAGCGTTTTATGGTAAGTTTTATGTCGCGCCTTGCGGCGCATATCTATTGGTGAATAACACGGGACGGCGCAGTCGGCGCACCGGGTTATATAGAAAAGGCAGATGCCGTATAAATTAGGAGGATTACACATGAATAAGGCAGAACTTATAGCAGCCGTCGCAGAGAAGACCGGACTTTCCAAGAAGGATTCCGAGAAGGCTGTAAACGCCGCATTTGATACCATCGTTGAGACGCTGGTATCCGGCGATAAGGTTCAGATGGTCGGTTTTGGCGTTTTTGATGTTAAGGAGCGCGGCGCTCGCGTTGGCCGCAACCCCAAGACTCTTGAAGAGATTGAGATCCCTGCAAGCAAGGTTCCGTTCTTCAAGGCAGGTAAGGCACTTAAGGACGCAATTGCCGAGTAATATTAATATTCCGATTAATAATTTGCTGATTCCCACGATACTTATGTATTGTGGGAATTTTGCTGAGGAGGCATATAATATATAAGATGAGACTCGATAAATATTTGAAAGTATCAAGGCTTATAAAGCGCAGAAGCGTAGCCAACGATGCCTGTGACGCAGAGCGCGTATGTGTAAACGGACGCCAGGTAAAAGCAAGCTATCAGGTCAAGATAGGTGATATAATCGAGATTTCCTTCGGTCAGCGCAAGCTGAGGGTAGAAGTGCTGTCGGTAAATGAAACAGCAAAAAAAGAAGAAGCCCCCGCAATGTACAAGGAGCTTGAAAGTCTATAGACATCAGAAAATCCCGTCCGATTTGATATGCTCCCTCTATGAGAGACAGTGAAAAAACAAAAACTGTCGAACATGGAGGGAGCATTTTTATGGGACATAAGCAGAA
>CAVAPG010000079.1:0-7240 GCA_963590435.1 bacterium | reverse complement strand
TGTCTGCCATTGCCATCCCGAGAGAGTCCGCACACTCCACCATAGACCAACAACGCCCTGTCTCAGCATGAATTATCCTCTTGTCTTCGGCGTCCTCACCCATTGCGGCCCATATTGCATCGTACAGTTCAAAAAAATTATCCATAATCGCCCTACACCTGTGTTTGAAATAGTTTCGCAGCCAGTATTATATCATCATGGCGCGGGCTTGCCAAGATTTTAATATGATCCTTTTTTGGCGTGGGCTTGATACAGAAAAACAGCCTCAGCGCTTCGCCTTTGATCGGGCGAAGCGCTGAGGCTTTGAAATGGCTGGATTACAATATTGTGCAGAAAGCTGTTATTCGATTACACCCCATTCGGGAACATGAACCGTTATCTGCTCTTCAGATGAACGTTTTGCCGCGAGGGAGTAAGCAAGGGCCGAAAGACCGTCACTCAACGGTGTTTCTATCGGAGTACCATTTTTAAGATTATCCTGAAATGCTCTGTGTGCAAAATAAATAACGTCGCCGGTTGCATGATCATAGGAGTCGTTAAAGCGCAAAGTTTCTTCATATGGCATATCTTCGGTTTTCCATGTCAGATCGGTAAACTCAAACATGCCCTCACCAGTGAGGAATATAGAACCCTTTGTGCCAATATAAGCGCGGGAACATCTCGGAATATCGCAGGCCCATGATGCTGCAATTGTTGCAATAGCACCGTTTTTGAGCCTTGCAGATATAGAAGTATGGTTGTCGAAGCGGGGCACAGAGTCAAGTGTGCCTGTATAGTTGCAGCTGATAGTTTCGAAAGAGCCTGCCATTGCAGTAATGAGCTTCCAGTCATGGGAGACAGATTCGATTGTCATGCCGCAGGCAAGATTGGGATCGGTACGCCATGAAGCAGCCATGTTCTTAGCGTGAAAGCCGAATCCCGGGCTCAGACGAGAAAAGGCGATGTTGACAGGACGGCCGAACATTCCGGTACGTACGAGCTCCAGCATTTTCTGATAAGCAGGACGGTAATAATGAGCAAAGCCAACCATGATTTTTGCGTCATATTTTTCAGCCATTGCCTTTATTTTGAGTGCGTCGTCCCATGTCGCGCTTATTGGCTTCTCCATATAGAGAGGAACATGGTGCTTTAGAACCATCTCAACATAATCAAGGCGCTTGGTAGGCGGTGTGCTTATGACGACGTAATCTGCTTTTACAACGTAATCTTCGATCTCTTCATATGTGCAGACAGGGCAGTTGAATTCGTTTGAAAGAAGATCAGCATTAACTTTGCTTATGTCAAAACCACCGATTACCTTACCGCCGAGACGTACGACAGCACGACCGTGGTGACGAGCTATATCTCCGGCTCCTATTAAAAAGACATTCATAATAATCCTCCGTACGGCATTGCCGTTATTTCATAGTATTTATTTCAGCATTTCCTTCACGGATGCAACAATGTTTTCAACTGTAACACCGTTTATTGCAAGCAAACGATCATAAGGAGCGGACATACCGAACTGATCCTGAATACCTATTCGCTTTACGCGGCAATTCCCGGCTTCAGCCGCCAACTCGCACACTGCACTGCCGAGACCGTTAAGTATATTGTGATCCTCAACTGTGACAATTTTGCCGATGTCATTAATGCAGCTTTTAACAGCCTCGTTATCAAGCGGCTTTATTGTATGCATATCGAGCACACGCACATGTACGCCTTCAGCGGAAAGAATTTCTGCGGCTTCAATTGCAAGGCGCAGAGTGTCGCCGTTTGCAATTATTGCGGCATCCTTACCGTCTCGGAGCATCTTGGCCTTGCCAATCTCAAACTCATCATCAGCACCATATATAACAGGAATGGCGTCTCTTGTGAAACGCAGGTATACAGGCCCATTCAATTCAGCAGCGGCTCTTACAAGCTTCCTTGCAGAATAATAATCAGCAGGCATCACAACGGTCATGTTAGGTATGGTACGGAGTATGCCCATGTCTTCAATTGCCTGGTGGCTTGCACCATCGTTTGCAGGAGTTACGCCGCCATGAGAGCAGGCAATCTTAACGTTCAGATGAGGATAGCATATCTCCTGACGAATCATTTCGCACATACGCATAGAACCGAATGCGGCGTATGTGACCACAAATGGAATCTTACCGCATGTTGCCAGACCAGCAGCAACTCCTGCACAGTTCTGCTCAGCGATGCCAACGTTGATATACTGCTCCGGTAATGCCTTGCGGAAAGCACCAGTCTTGCAGGATTTGCCGATATCTGCGTCAACAACAAGAATGTTTTTGTTCTCCTTGCCAAGCTCAACTATCTCGTCGCCAAATCCATCTCTCGTGGCTATCTTTTTATCAAAATTCATCTTCAAACCTCCTCAGCACTCGACGTATGCACTGTCAAGCTCCTGCATTGCCTGACGATACTGCTCATCATTCGGCGCAACACCGTGCCAGCCACACTGATTCTCCATAAAGGAGATACCATTACCCTTGACGGTCTTGCCTACGATGCACTTAGGCAAACCGTTCTTGGATGCCAGTGCCTCGTCAAGCGCGCAAACAACCTGGGACATGTCGTTCCCGTTTATATTCCAAACCTCAAATCCAAATGCTTCAAATTTTTTGCCAATATCAAGGAGAGGCATGATTTCGTCACATGTGCCGTCAAGCTGCAGATTGTTCCAGTCAACGAAGACGACGAGATTGTCAAGCTTGTATTTATGTGCAGTACCTGCAGCCTCCCAAATCTCGCCTTCATCGCACTCACCATCGCCAAGTGCGCAGAATACATTGTAACTCTTATCGTCGAGCTTGGCTGCAAGTGCCATACCAACGGCACAGGCAAATCCCTGACCGAGTGAACCGGTGGAAATATCTATTCCGGGGCACTTCTTCATGTCCGGGTGTCCCTGAAGTATTGAACCCTCTTTACGCAGCGTATCAAGGACGCTCATATCGAAGAAGCCTTTCATTGCAAGTGCAGCGTACTGAGCAGGGCAAACATGACCTTTGGAGAGAACAAAACGGTCGCGATCAGCCCAACGAGGATTTTGGGGATCTACATTCATTGCATGCCAATAGCACGCCGTGACAAATTCAGCTACTGACATAGAACCGCCGGGATGACCGGACTGAGCTTTGTAAATCATTGAAATTGCATTTTTCTTCAGATCGATGCACTTGTTCTTAAGCTGTGCAATGCTGAGATTTTCTTTCATAATGACCTCCTTGTTTACATCAGGCTGTAAAAATTGTGGATATGCCGGGAATATAAGTTATTATCATCAACACAATAAGTGATGCGATAAGCAGAGGGACGATGGCTTTAGATATCTGCTTGATATTAACATTGGCTACACCGCAGGCAACATAGAGGTTAACACCTACAGGGGGAGTGAAGAGACCTATTGCGAGGTTAACTATCATCACAACACCCAGATGGATCATATCCACACCGAGTGCCTGTGCAACGGGAACAAACAGGGGAGTGAAGATATAGAGTGCAGATGTGGAATCGAGGAAACAACCGGCGATAAGCAGAACTATATTAACTATAAGGAAAAATACAAAAGTAGAACCATTTGTCAAATTGATAAGTCCGTTGCTTATTGCGACGTCGAGACGGGCGCGAGTAAGAACGTAAGCAAAGAGAGTTGCGCAGGCAGTGATGAACATAATGGTGGCAGTGGTGCTTGCCGAGTCAATAAGTATCTGCTTGAGATCTTTAAGCTTGACTGTCTTGTAGATGAAAAGGCCAACAACAAGACCGTAGACAACAGAAACAGCTGCTGCTTCAGTCGGCGTGAAAATGCCGCCATATATACCGCCAAGGATAATAACGGGCATCAGCAGTCCCCAGAATGCATCTTTGAACGCCTTCCAGCGCTGCTCTCTGGTGGCCTTCGGCAGACGCACGAGATTCATTTTGCGGCCGACCAGCAGTGCAGTAACTATAAGTCCGGCACCCATGATGAGACCAGGAATGACACCTGCTTTGAAAAGATCACCGATTGAAGTATCGGCAATAGAACCATAAACGACAAAGGTGATGGACGGCGGAATAATAACGCCGATAGCACCGGCGCAGCCCATAAGAGCAGCAGAAAATGCGGGACTGTAACCGGCCTTTATCATGCCGGGAATCATAACAAGACCGAGAGCAGCGACTGTAGCCGGACCGGATCCGGAAATTGCAGCAAAGAAGCAGGAAACTATAACGCAAACAATTGCAACGCCGCCCTTAACATGGCCTACGCAGGCCTCTGCAAGATTGATAAGGCGTTCAGAAATACGTGCTTTGTCCATGATGTTGCCGGCAAGAATGAAGAACGGTATTGCCAGCAGAACAAATTTACTTGTTGATGCAGAAAACAGACGCGGGAGACTGCTCATTATTGTGGAAACAGGATGACCGGCTCCCTGCACGAGCATTGCGAAAATACTTGATAAACCGAGACACACCGCAATTGGCGCGCCGAGAACAAGAAGTATTGCAAAGGAAATAAACAGTATTGAAGCAATCATTATTTCTCCTCCTCTTTTTCAACTGCAGCCTGCTGTGCAGCATCCTCTATCATAACTTCCATCTCTGTCTTGATGGCACCCGCCGGAGTTTTCCACTCTTCATAAGTGCATTGTGCAAAGCGAATAGTCATAAATACGGCACCAAAGGGGACGAATGTTCCATATACCCATTCCGGCCACTGCATACTCGACGTTACCTGACCAAGAATGTATTCGCTCTTGACCATCTGAATTCCGTAGAAGAAAACCAGGAAGGAAAATATTGTTGCCAAAGCGTATCCGAAAACAAGCAGAGCTCTGCGGGCCTTAGGGCTGACAGCGTCCGTAAGAATTGAAAGACCAAGGTGTGCACGGCGTCTTGCAGCGATGGCAGTGCCCATCATGCTCAAGAGGACAAAGAGATTGGTTGTTATTTCTTCAGAGAACGACAGAGAGTAATGAATGATATAACGTGAAACAACGTTTGCAAATACTAGCAGAGTCATTGCCAGAAGGCAGATAATGCAAATAGTATTTTCTATACCGTCAAGAACCTTATTGAAAGTTTTCATTCCGCTCCTCCTTACTTGGTAATGCCGAAAGCAGTACAGGCGGATTCACCGAACTTGTCTATCATTCCGCTCTTCCACTCAGCTATTGCAGACGCAAATTCTGCTTTTTGTTCATCAGTAAGATAAGTTATTGTCATGCCGTTTGCTTCAAAGCGTGCAAGTATCTCTGCTTCTTCAGCTTCAAGGGTATCACGGCCCCATTCGCAGGATTCCTTAGCGCACTCGGTTAACAATGTACGGGTATTTTCCTGAAGACCGTTCCATACAAGCGTATTTGCAATGAAGAGGTCATTTTCGTAAGAGTAGTTCCACATGGTAAGATAATCCTGAACCTCGTCCATTTTTGCGGTTGAAGTGACGCTGACACCGTTTTCCTGACCGTCAATTGTACCCTGCTGGATAGCAGTGAAAACTTCGCTCCAGCTCATGGATGTCGGGTCAGCACCGAGAGTACGGAAAAAGCCCATATACACTTCGCTGCCAGGAACGCGAATTTTCAGATTTCCCAAATCGGACGGTTCGTCAACTACATGCTTTGAGTTAGTCAGCTGGCGGAAACCGTTGTGGAATGAACCAAGGTAGGTGATGCCTTTGGTAGCCAGACGTTCAGCATAATATTGACCGCCAGTCTCATCAATAACCTGACGCGCTTCGGCGTAGCTGTCGAATGACCAAGGGAGTGTTGCAACCGGGAGCTGGCTGTCTATAACGGCCAGAGTGCAGGTCGCATAAGCTGCGAGATCTACGCTTCCCTGAGCGATCATTTCAATTCCCTTTGTGGCATTGCCGCCAGCAAGTTGATCGTTCGGAAATACGTCAACGGTGACATTACCGCCCGAACGTTCTTCTACAAGATCTGCAAAATAGCGTGCAACACGGCTGTCTATTTGGTTGTCAGTTCCATTCACAGCCATTACCAAGTTGATCTTCTGGTACTCAGATCCGTTTTCTGCGGCAGACGAACTGCTGCCGCATCCGGTGAGAAGCAGCAGCGCTGCAGCAAGTGCCATAGCTAAAATTGTTTTGCTGATTTTCATACATCGCGCCTCGTTTCCTTTATTAGAATTTTGAATTTGCGAACATTGATGTTCAATGTTCTACATTGCTCAATGCAAGAATAATCATCAAAATTCATAAAGTCAATGAAATTTTACGTGTTTTCCAAACTTTCGGAATTGCGCATAAATAAAAAACTTTGAAATTATGCACATTCGACAAGAAGTTAGATAATTAATTAGCAAGACTGCCCCCGCAAAATTAACCACGAAGATATATCCTTGACTTTGTAAACGTAAGTTGTTAAAATATAAACCAATATGCGATTTTGCTAGTATTTATAATGTTTTTGGAAGGTATAGAGATGGCAGACATTACATTTAGTAAGTTGAACAGTGAATCTGTGGTACAGCAGACAATAAATTTCCTCACAGATGCTATTGTAAGACGTGAACTTCAGCCGGGAAGCAAAATTCCTCCGGAGTTGGAGTTGTCCGAAAAACTTGGTGTATCGCGTAATACCGTGCGTGAGGCCGTAAAGATACTTGTTTTTATGGGGGTGCTGGAAATACGCCGCCCGGAAGGAACATTTGTGCGATCTGGTTTTACAGAAAGTCTTATTGATCCGATGATATACGGCATTATACTCAATCAGGGCAACAGCTATGAGACTCTTATGGAGTTGCGAGAGATGATAGAGAGCGGTGTAATGCGGTTAGTTATGGAGAAAGCAACAGACGATCAGATCGAAACTCTCCGGGAACCGCTTGAAACACTAAAAAATGTTTGTGCGGCAAAACAACCGGATTTAGATGCGATTATGAATGCGGATGATGAGTTCCACATGGCTGTAAACAATCTCGGTGGAAATGAAATGGTAAATAAAATCAGCAATACAGTCCGTGTTTTGACGCATGCTATGCGGTATGAAAGTGTAGATGGAGTACTGAAAGCAGGAAAGGCAATGGAACTCTATGCGGCACATGAAAAGCTGTTTGAGATGCTGAAACATCGAGATGCTGCAGAGTTAAACTATAAAGTTCGTTCTACCTATTTTGTAGACGGTAAACCACTGCTTAGTTGATACAACATAATAAGGCTAAAAAATCCCAGCCTGTCGGATAGGACAAAGCCCTATCCGACAGGCTGGTTTTATGTTTTATGCTGTTATTTACTCGGCAG
>CAVAPG010000078.1:0-7348 GCA_963590435.1 bacterium | reverse complement strand
TATCTTCCTTCTCAATCCAGATGCTACTCTTGAATTCATTAGCCTTCTGAATAAAGAAAGTAGCAGGTCTTGCGTGGAGGCCTACCTGATTGTTAATAACTACTTCTTTGGTTACCATTCTCGCCACTCCTCTTAATCACAAAAAGATTAAGTATACTTTAGCAAATTATTTAAAAAAGGTCAACTGCTTTTGTCTATTTCGTAGATTTACACATTATCGACAAAATTTATCAAACAATTTTATTTCAATTCGACTATTGTAACTCCACTTTCTCCCTCTCCAAATCGCCCTAATCTGAATGATTTTACAGCTTTATTTTTCCTCAGCATTTGTTGAACGGCAGTTCTTAGTGCCCCTGTCCCCTTGCCGTGAATTATCGTCACGGATTTCAGCTTTGACATAACTGCGCTGTCTATATAAAGTTCCGCCGCATTCACAGCCTCAATGCTTTCCATACCGCGGAGATCTATCTCCGAACTTACCGCAGCACGGGGTGTTGTGCTTCCGGCAAGCGTGACGCTCTGTTTTTTCTGTTTTGAATTATGACCTTCAAGCAGGTAAACATCATCCGGTTTAAGCTTGACATTCATAATTCCCGCTCTGAGATTGAGCGTTCCGTCGGAATTTATTTCAACAACATCAGCCTTCACACCCATTGACTTTATCTCGACTGTATCGCCTTTACGTATTTCACGAGAGGATTTTTTATCTTCCTTAGGTTTTTCCTGCGTTTTGGCTTTAAGTTTAGTTTGCGATTCATTGAGCTTACGCCGCAATTCACTCCTGGCCTGATTTACTTCCTGCGCCTGCTCATTTTCATTCGCTTTTCTGCGCATTTCGTCAAGTTCCGCAAATGTGCTCTCTGCTGTATCACGAGCTTCGGAAATTATCCGTTCAGCGTCTCGCCGTGCTTTTTCATCAGCCTTTTCAAGTCTGACCGCAAGCTCTGCGCGCAGGAATGCAGCTTTCTTTGCATTTTCTTCAGCTTCACGGAGCTTTTTTGCTGTTTCCGCTCTGTCTTTTTCCAGAAGTGCCCTTGTCTGCTCAAGTTTTTCGATAGTTGCCTCAAAGCTTGCATTCTGGATCCCGATTCGAGCCTTCGCATCGGCAATTATTTCTTTATTAAGACCAAGACGTTCAGATATGGCAAATGCATTCGATTTTCCGGGTACACCGACAAGCAGACGATATGTCGGGCTAAGCGTTTCAACATCAAATTCACAAGAAGCGTTTTGAATGCCATTCTCGTTAGTGGCATAAACCTTTAGCTCTGCATAATGCGTTGTTGCTGCAATATTCGCCCCCAGTTTACGGGCGTACTCAATAACTGCGATTGCAAGCGCAGCGCCTTCCGTAGGATCCGTTCCCGCTCCGAGTTCATCGAACAGCAAGAGAGAATTATCATCACTTGCGTCAAGAATGTGCACAATATTCTTCATATGCGCGGAGAATGTTGAAAGATTCTGCTCAATCGACTGCTCATCACCTATATCAGCAAGAATACATCCATATACCGGAACACCGCTGCCGTCATCTGCGGGAATATGAAGCCCGCATTGTGCCATAACATTTAATAAACCAATGGTTTTAAGAGTAACGGTTTTTCCTCCCGTGTTAGGTCCTGTTATTATAAGCGTATCAAATATATCACCAAGTTCAAGGCTTATCGGAACCGCTTTTTCCTTTGGCAAAAGTGGATGCCGCACACGTCGTAATACAATTCCTTTCTCTCTCAGTTCCGGCTCTATACCGTCGAGCTTATATGAAAGCTTTGCACGAGCAAAAATACCATCAAGAGCAACTAAATATGAATAGTCTGACGATATATCTTCAGCATGGGCCGCGCAGTCGGCAGAAAGCTCGGCAAGAATACGCTCTATTTCTGTTTTTTCCTTTGCGGTAAGCTCGCGCAGTTCGTTATTTGCTTTCACGGCGGCCATAGGCTCGATGAATAACGTTGCCCCAGAGGATGATATATCATGCGCAAGACCGGGAATTGCGCCTTTGCATTCTGCCTTAACTGGTACTACAAACCTATCAGAGCGCATAGTTATAATAGGCTCCTGAAGGACCTTAGCATATGACGGCGATGAAATTATTTTCTGCAGGCATTCACGCACGCGTGCACTTGCAGCTCTTATTTTTCGTCTGATATTGGCAAGTTCAGATGAGGCACTGTCGGCAATCTCGTCCTCACCGACTATTGAACCTGTTATTTTCTCTTCAAGGAAGCGGTTGGCGTGCAATGCCGCAAATAAATGGTCTATGCAGCTTTTGCCGTTCTTATCATCGGATATATACCCCTTTACAAGCCTCGCGCACTGCAAAACTCGCGCAATGTTCAAAAGCTCAATAGTATTAAGACTGCCGCCGAGATCGGCACGGTTAAGTGACGGCCGAATATCCTTGATTCCTGAAAGTGAAGGGCTCCCTCGAACAACCATCATATTCTTTGCAGCGCTCGTTTCGGAAAGGCGTTTTTTTACTTCAAGTCTGTCCGACGAAGGGCGCAGTGCCAGGCATGCTTCCTTTCCTCCGTCTGTGACAGCCTCTGCGGAAAGCATCTCAAGAACGGCGGGAAGCTCTAATATATTAAGTGATTTTTCGTAGAAGTCCATTATTTTACCTGTCTCCAATAATCGAGTGTAGAAAACCTTCGCTCTGTCTGTGTCAAAAGGTATGCTTCCGTCGCTTTTGATGCAAGTTCAAGCGCCGTATCCGGAAGCGTAAATGCAAGCATTTTTCGTGCAGGAGCGTATATTATATATCTGAGTGCCTGAAGTGATGCCGGACATAGCTCATAATCAGCTTGCAACTGTGCATTGTTGCACTCGCAGCAGCAAATAATACCGTTGCGTGGGCTGAACCTTGGGTTGGCAGGTTCAGAACTTCCGCAAACACTGCAGGCTAAGAGATTAGGCTCATATCCGGAAATGGACATAAGGCGCATTTCAAATGCTGTTTTTATGTGCTTTTGCGAATACAGTTCATTTGATAGAGCAAACAGGCTGTTTAAAACAAGCTGCAAAAGCTGATTATCCGGATTACCTTCATTTGATAACGCTTCGGCACATTCGGCAAAATAGCTGGCAAGCGACAGTGCTGTTATGTCACCGCGCAGTCCTTTGAACTCTTCAATCGTGGATCCTTCACTGACGGACCAATATCCGTTGCGCTCGAGCAAAGTAAGCTCGGAGAAAGCGAAAAGCTGCGTCGCCGCTGCTGTTTTGCTGCCTTTCCGCAGTGCGCCACGGGCTTTAACGGTCATCTTGCCCATGTCTTCAGTCAAAACCGTAAGTATTCTATCGGCTTCTTTATATCGCACTTCTCGAAGGACGAGTCCTCTTGTTGTCTTGAACATTTTATTCCGTAAACCCGAAATTTCTAAGCTGCGCCATACTGTCACGCCAGTTTTCCTTCACCTTGACCCAGGTCTGAAGGAAAACCTTTGTTCCCATAAATGACTCGATATCATTTCTGGCCATCTCACCAATTTTTTTCAGCATAGCTCCTTGCTTACCGATGATAATTCCCTTGTGGCTTGCTTTTTCGCAATAGATTGTCACATCAAGGTCTATTATTCCGTTGTCCCGTTCGCTAAATCTGGTAACCTCAACAGCGGTTCCATGAGGTATTTCCTTATCAAGGCACAAAAGAAGTTTTTCACGCACAAGCTCTGCACATATCTGTTTTTCCGGCTGATCGCATATCATATCGTCAGGAAAAAGCTGAGGGCCTTCCTGAGCATATTTGCCAAGTTCAGTCAGGAGTTCATCGATGCCCTCACCGTTTTTTGCCGACATGGGTATTATTGCATCGAATTCATGGGCGGTTGAGTACACTGACATAACATTTAGAAGGTCTGTCTTATCGACCGTGTCAATCTTATTGATAACAAGTATTGCAGGAACACCGGTTTCTTTTATACGGGCTATAAGTTCTTCTTCCTGACGGCCTATGTTTGCAATTGGCTCGACAAGCAGCATAACTGCGTCTACATCGGCAACACTTTCCTTGACGACATTAACCATATAATCACCCAGGCGAGTTCTCGGCTTATGAAATCCCGGGGTGTCGATAATGACAAACTGCGTATCTTCGCGATTAACAACTGCACTTATGCGGTTTCTCGTCGTCTGCGGCTTATTTGAGACTATGGCAATCTTTTCACCGACGAGAGCATTTGTAAGAGTGGATTTACCTACATTCGGGCGTCCGCAGATTGTTATCATTGCTGTTTTTGTTATCATTTCACTTATCTCCCATAATCTCTTTTTCTCTTGTGCGCATCTGCTTTTTCATTTCTCCCTCATCGACATGGTCATAGCCGAGGAGATGCAAAACACTGTGAACCGTCAGATAGCTGATTTCTCTATCAAAGCCATGTGCAAACTCTTCGCCCTGCTCGGCACACCTTTCAAGTGATATCATCATATCTCCAAGCATCAATGCCCCTGTATACGGGTCAACGTCACATAAGGATGCATCAAACTTCCCTGCTGTAAGCTCATTAAGCGGAAACGACAAGACATCAGTTGCCGCATCTATGCCTCGGAAATCGCGATTCGTTTCACGGATACCTTCATTATCTGTGAGCATAACGCTTATTAAACACGGTCTGTCTATTCCTTCTGCATTAAGAGCCATAGCTGCGGCTTTTTTTATCAGTGCTGCAGCGTTATTATGCCCCATGCCGCTTTTTTCGCGACTTACATATATCTCATGCTTTATCATATTTTTTCCTCTTATATGTTCCGGCTTTTCTAACAGTCTCGGGCGGATTTTTCTTATCGTAAATTTCATATGCCTCAATTATTTTTTGGACAAGCTGATGGCGCACAACATCAGCTCCTGTCAGCTTGCAGATTGCTATGTCGTCTATATTATCGAGCACCTTCATAGCAATTTTCAAACCGCTGACCTTGTCCTCCGGCAAATCAATCTGTGTTATATCTCCCGTTATTACAACTTTTGAGCCAAAACCTATTCGAGTCAGGAACATCTTCATCTGCTCGCGCGATGTATTCTGTGCTTCATCAAGTATGATAAAGCTGTCATCCAATGTTCTGCCTCTCATATAAGCAAGTGGGGCAACTTCAATGTTTCCGCGTTCAAGATATTTCTGGTAAGTATCAGCTCCCAGCATATCGAACAATGCATCATACAACGGACGCAGATACGGGTCAACTTTGCTTTGAAGATCACCCGGGAGAAATCCAAGGCGTTCTCCCGCCTCAACAGCAGGGCGAGTCAGAATGATGCGGTTTACTTCTTCTGCCCTGAATGCCGCAACAGCGGCGGCAACCGCAAGATATGTTTTTCCTGTTCCGGCCGGGCCTATGCCAAGCGTAATTATATTGTTCGCAATGGCATCGCAGTAGGTTTTCTGGCCGAGAGTTTTGGCTTTGACCGGCTTCCCCTTCGCCGTTATGCAGACAACGTCACTTGCAAGCTCGTTTATTTTGGATTCCTTGCCTTCAGACACAAGTTTAAGAATATACCTCACACTCTGGGAATCGATATTCTCACCTTTTGCAGCAAGCGTAAGCAGCCCGTTAATCGCTTTCTCTGCAAGCATTACGCTTTCTTCTTCGCCGCATATGTGAATTTTATTTTCCCTGTCGAGCACTTTTACTCCAAGCTCCGACTCAATTAAGCTCAGGTTGCGGTCAAAAGAACCGAAGACGCTTATTACATGTTCCATTCTTTCAACTTCAATTGTTCTTTCTATCATACAATATTCCTCAAGTTCAAGCATGAATTTACATATTTATTTTAGCACAACCCATATGCCTTTTCTACTGTTGAAGGAAATTTTCTTTTCAATTAGAATTGCAAAACCGCCCGATTGCATTATCAGGCGGTTAATATGGTTAATATAAAGAGAGTGAGGCGCGCCTCACTCTCTCATTACTTCGATTTCTTTATTTTTGTTCTACCCCAACTATTGACACAGAGCCAATAAATATAAGTCAACCAAAACAGCTCACGGCAACGCTTGATACGCTGCCGTGAGCTTACTTTTTTGGGGTTGATACATACTGTATGGAATTTACTCCACTGATATCATGTAATAATAAACCGGCTGACCGCCGTTTACGACAGTGACCTCTGCATCCGGGAATGCTTTTTCAAGCTCCCCTGCCGTGACTTCCGCATCGTCCTGACTTACATCACTGCCGTAATAAACGGTTATAATTTCAGGATCGAGATCATTAAAAGTTTCAGACATTTTGTCGAGCATAGACGGCATTTCAGTAAAGCTGCCTATAAGTTTTCCGTCAAGCAGAGCAAGATACTCTCCTGCATGGATAGCATATCCGTCAAAGTCCGAGTCACGTGCGGCATAGGTTACCTGAGCAGTGTGCACGCTCTCAAGAGATTCTCCGAGGGTTTCTACGATATCTGAAACTTCGCTCTCGGGGTCAAAATTAAGCATTGCGGTTATTCCCTGAGGAATGGTCTTCGTCGGGATAACTACTACCGTCTTATCCTCGCACAAAGGAATGCTCTGTTCTGCCGCCATTATAATATTCTTGTTGTTAGGCAGAACAAAAACTATTTCAGCGGGAGTGCGGTTAATCTCTTTAATTATATCCGCAGTAGACGGATTCATCGTCTGTCCGCCTGTTACTATTGTGTCAGCTCCAAGCTCCTTGAAGAGGTTGGCGATTCCGTCACCTGCACAGACCGCAACGATACCATAGCGTTTTGTCGGTTCGGCATGCAGGTTTTCAGCGGATTCAAGCTCCTCCTCAATTTTCTCAAGGTCATCTGTAGTCTGAGCCTTGCGACCTGCCATTATATCATCATACTGCGTGCGCATATTTTCAATTTTGGCAAGCTCCAATGTACCGTATTGCTGGCTTTTTGTCAGTGCCTCTCCGGGAATGTTGGTGTGGACATGAACCTTGAATGCCTCATCATCCTCGCCGATAACAAGGCAGTCGCCTATGCTGGAAAGATAAGCTCTCAAAGGCGTGAGGTCTACATTCGGCTCATTCTTCCTTACAATATAAACAGTATCGAATGCATATGTAATTTCCTCTGTACCGAACATATCAAATGCACCGTTTTGATTTGCAATAACGCCCGGCTTGACATCGGCAGTCGGAGCAATTGCCTCTCCTCGGAGACAGGCAAGCATGGCCGTAAATATAATTATATATCCCTTGCCGCCGGCGTCGACAACTCCGGCTTTCTGCAAAACAGGATTCTGATTGACGGTATTCTCCAGAGCTTCGTTGCCTATCTTGAGTGCAGTTTCGAGAAGTTCTTCTATATCGTTGCCCTTCTTCGCATACTCAACAGCTGCGGCTGACGCCATGCGTGCGACCGTCAGTATAG
>CAVAPG010000077.1:0-7400 GCA_963590435.1 bacterium | reverse complement strand
CATTATTTCTGCACCAACGATTGACAGCCATATTCCGTCAAGGCCCCAAACAAGGGGGAAAAGAAGAACTGCCGCAAGCTGGAATACAAGGGTACGCAGAAAGGATATCAGCGCACTGGTGAGGCCGTCGTTCAGTGCAGTAAAAAAAGAGGAGCCGAAAATAGAAAATCCGGAAAACAGGAACGAAAATGAGAATATTCCAAAGGCATGGACAGTCATTTTAAGCAATTCATCATCGTATGAAACAAATATTTTGCCGAGGGGCTCCGATAGAAACTGCCCTGCCGCAAACATACACACAGCACATATTCCTATTATACGCAAGCTTTTTGAAAGTAAGCCTTTGAGTTCTTCCTTATTTTGAGCTCCGAAGTTGAAGCCGGTAATAGGGGCTGTTCCGACCGAATAACCGATAAAAATAGCCTGAAATATCATGCTCACATACATAAGAACACCGTAGGCGGCGACACCGTCTTCGCCTGCATACTTCATAAGCTGAACATTATACAGCATACTGACAATAGACATGGATACGTTGCTCATAAACTCGGAGGAACCGTTTGTGCATGTCTTCAGAAGTGCTTTTCCGTCAAATTTAAATTTAACCAGATGCAGACGGCTGTCATTTTCCTTAGCAAAATAAATGAGCGGTATTACTCCTCCTGCAAACTCGCTTATAGCTGTGGCCGCCGCAGCACCTGCAATGCCTAACGGAAACACCGCGACAAGAAGAGCATCCAGGATCATATTTGCTACTCCGGATGCAACGGTTACGTATAATCCGAGTTTAGGCTTTTCCGCGGTGGCAAATAAGCACTGGAATTCAAACTGCAGTATATAAAACGGCAAAGCAATCAGTATTATTCGTCCGTAAATTATACACTGCTCTAACAGCTCGCCACTTGCTCCCATGAGCACGGCAACAGGACGTAATAGGAAAAAGCCCAAAACTGCGAGCAAAACACCGCTGATTACGGACGAAACAATGATTAGCGTAAATATTTCGTTAGCTTTGTCCTCTTTTCGCTCCCCCATCGTTTTTGCTATCAGTGCGCTGCCGCCTGTTCCGAACATAAAGCCGACGCAGCCAAGCACAAGCAGCAGCGGCATAATAAAATTCACCGCAGCAAACGGGGTCTTCCCGGCGTAGTTGGAAACAAAAAAGCCGTCAACTATTCCGTATATCGATGTAAACACCATCATAATTATAGACGGCCATGCATACCTGAGCAAACGTCTATAGGTAAAATGATCTGATAGTTTGATATCCATTAAAGTCCTCCTGCACTTTTGCGCATTGCAATAAGATATTCTTCGGTTAGGTGCAAATAGTTTTTCAATTCAGCATCTGTCCATGAACCGAAAATTTCATTTTCCGCTGCAATAACCCGAGCAACTGTGTGCTCGGCAAGATCAGTTCCATAGGCTGTAAGCGAGATGATTTTCTGTTTAGACCCGCATTTTTCGCCGGTCACAATTTCATCGCGCTCAAGATTGCGAAGAGCTGAATTGACCGTCTGTTTTGTAAGTCCCGAAAATGAACATATATCACGCAATTGACATGAACCGCCTTCAACATACAGCGTGTAAATTATCTGAAATGCACTGTCGGATAAACCGAAACGCGATGCAATATCATGATATACAGCGTTTATTTCGCCGATGAGACGATTAAACCGTCTAAGATGTGAGTCATCAGACACTATATTACCTTCTTTCTTTGAAGCGCATAAAATTATAGTCCGAAATCGTACGTTGAGAGTATAGTACGATTTCGGACTATTGTCAATAATAATTATTTTACATCACGTTTTTCAGCTATTTAACACAGGAACGGTATTCACAAACTTATTGCAATAGCGTGAGAGTATTGCGGCAACCTGGGCTCTGCTTGCCGTGCCCTGCGGATCAAGCGTTGTGCTTGTGGTTCCGCTGACCAATCCAGCGCCTATCGCCGACTGGAAAGCCTGAGTCATACCCTTGGATATTTTGACAACATCACTGTAGCCAAGTATGTTTGTCGTATCGTACAGAGAAACATCATCTCCGGCGTAGTTTTTCGCGTAACGGAACATAAACGTTACGAGCTGTTCGCGGCTGACGGATACACCGTAGCCGAATTTCGTGTTCGAAAATCCGTTCACTATGCCATAGTATGTGCCCCAGCGTATCGCCTCGTATGCATAGCTGCTGCTTGAGACATCCGTGAAGCTGCAGCCGTCTCCGGGAACTATTGGCGAACCGGACAGACGCCACAGAACGGTCACGAACATTTCGCGCGTCATATCCATATTCGGGCTGAATGTGTCCGAATATGTTCCTCTGAACAGATTAGACGATGCACAATAGCGCACATTGTCATAAAACCAATCATCCGATTTCACATCATTGAACGGATTGACCCAATTATAATATTCACTGTTTGTCGTCTGAGCAAAAAGTGTGGAAATGCTGTGTTCCTTGCTTATTCCAACAAATGTATAGCTGCCCGAGTCAAGCGAAACAGGGGACTTGTCAACGAGGACTTTTTTTACATAATATCCGCTGTCTGCCGAGACAGTGAAGCTGAGCGTTTCACCCTTTGCGGCTTTCATGCTGTCGGGGCTTATGCTGCCGCCGTTTGACTGAATAACATTGATCGGAATGTCATATACAGGTTCGTCATTATCTGAGTATGCGTCATCCCCGGGGTACGGATCGGTTGTTTGACCCAAGGACCAGCTGGCTGTCAGCGTTGTTGCTGTTTGAACATCAACAGTAGAACCTGCCTTGTACGGAGTGTCGCCTTCATTAATAGTCCAGCCCTTGAGAGTATAGCCGTCTTTATAGATGAACGGGAGCGTTACAGTTCCGTTTGAATCTTCAAAAACACCCTTCATCAGACTGCCGCCGTTTGGATTGAGAGTCGCATTGCCAATCTTTATTGTGCCGCCGTTATTATATATCTCCGCACCGCCGGTCGTTCTTATACGCGCGTTTGAAGAAACATTGAATGTTGCTCTTTTTTCCACACTTATAGTGCTTCCGGCAGGAATCTTATGAGGATTGCCGCTGTCAAGTGTGGAGTTTACAATGAATTCACCATCTTGCAAAGTTAAATTATATGCATCACTTCCGGCTCCGTCCCCAACTTCATTGGAGAAAAAAGTCAGGCTGTCTGTTCCGTAAATGACACTGTTGAAGCTTGCATCGGCGTCTTTATCGGAATAAATAAAGTAAGAGTATCCGCCGTCGTCATTAGGCAGGGAAATACTGCCGCCTTCTTTTACGATAAACATTCCGTTAAGCTGCTGCATGCTTTGAACATTGACAGATGACTTAATCACAAGAGAGTAATCACCGGTTACAAGTCGAACATCATCATCCAGCGCTACATCTTGATTTTTGCTTAAAATTGCATTGACGGCAAGTGTTACATCTCCACCGCCCTCGGCATCGTTTGCGGCATTTATCGCCTTGACAAGAGAATTATATTCCTGACCGGCGTAATAGGCCTGAACTGTTCTGTAGTCCTTTTCGCCCATTGTGTTTGATGCAGATATGAGAACCGGGAAGAGAGCAACGCCCATCTTCACATATTCCTCGGTGTTGCCGACAGCCCAGTAGCAGTAATTGGTTTCAGGATGCGCATCAACGTAGAGCTTAAGCGCACTTAACGCGTTCCTGGTTGAAGTACCTTCAACATCGACTTTTTCGTCAAGAATGCAAGCCGCGCTCGTTCCGTTAAAATACATAACTCCGCTTGCGTTTGGCGTGGACGCTTCACCGTACGCCTGCTGACAGGTTCCGTACAGATAATAGCAATACTTGATAGTTGTCCCGAAAGCGTAGCCGGTAATCGCTCCGTACTGCGATCCGTTTACAACAACACCGTAGCTGGTGCAGTTTACTATCGTACCCATGTTGGCACCGCCGACCAGACCGCCTGCGTTGTTATCAAGTGCCGTAACTTCACAGCTTGACCAGCAGTTTGCTATCGTGCTGAAATTCATGTCACCGACTATGCCGCCGGCGTTCGTTCCGGCACGGACTACGCCGCATATTCCCAAGTTTTTGATTGTTGCGTTTTTGCCGGTGTGACCGAAAAGCCCCTGGTCGTCTGATGAGTTATTTATGTACAGATCTTTGATTGTATATCCTTGTCCGTCGAATATACCCTGGAATACAGCTGATGAGTCACCTATAGGCTCCCACGATCTGTCTGTTGAACTTGAGTATTTTAGGCTCATGTCAATATCGCGAGTCATAAAGAAAATAATGTTTTCTGTTTTGAAACCCTCAGCGACATATTTTTGAAGTGCTTCGAGGTCGTCGAGACTGTTTATGCTGTAACACCCACCGTCGATGCCGTCTGTGCGCGTGCTGTACAATGCGCTTACAGAGGATGTTGCGGTATAATCGCCTTCGTATTCCGTATTCTCGCTGTCTGCACCTGTTTTCGGATCCATAAGGCGCGGATAGTGTCCGGAGTTATTTCCGTCACCGTCGGAGATTAAAACGCTCGAATTATACCAGCCGGAATATTGACCGTTGTTTTGCAGCTGCACCCATGCATTCAAAGCATCCAAAAGGCTTGTTGTCGTGACTGAATCAATTGTCGCGGCTCTTTCAAGCGTGCAGAAATAATCATCATTCTGAAAAGCATAGGTAAATGTAATTATGTCAACCGTGGAGCTTTTCTTGACACTGTTATATCCGGCGGTGGTTGTGTTCTGGAGATAATAGCAGTTAGTTACTGTGCTGCTTCCGTTGTCATCTCCGAAAATGCCGCCCGCAACGCAACTTTCACCGCCATAGCACAGCAGTCCACCGTAGGAGACACAGTTGCGAATTGTTGTATTGTCGATTTTTCCTGCAATTCCACCGGTTTCAGATTCTGACTGAACACTTACTGCTGCCCAGCAGTTTTCGATAACGCCGTCATCAATTTTGCCTACAATTCCGCCGCAGTTAAATTCGCCTACAATTCCGCCGACAACTCCGAGGTTTTTAATTGTGCCGCCCCGCACCCTACCGAAAAGGCCGACGTTATCGCCTTTTTCGTTTGTTATGAACATGCCGCTGACTGTGTAGCCGCAACCGTCAAATGTACCGCGGAATGTGTATTTAAGTGTTGATACGTCTGTGCCGGAGAAGTCCTTGCCGATTGGCTGCCAACCGGAGCCTTCATTGCCCAGGCCATTGATAGCTATCGTTATGTTTTTCGTCAGGTAGAATGTAACTCCATCTGTATCATTGCCGTTGTTAACGAAATTTGAGAGCAGTTCAAGCTCATCAGCGGAGGAAATACTGTAATGTCCGCCCTGAACCGCTGCTTCACCACTTTCATACAACTCCGTCATTGTTGCGGTTTCCGTGTATATCACGCTGTATGGATTCTTTGTACTGTCTACATCTGCCTGCGGCTCATCGACTCGTTTCGTTCCAGAGCTGTCACCGGGGAAGAATTGCGTAGGATGTTCACCCTGTATTCTGGCAATTCCGGCGGCAGTGCTGTCAATTTTCCAGGAAAGGTAGCTGTTGTCAGTTGCAAGATATGTTACCCAATGATTCAGAACATTCAGAAGCTTTACTCCGGAAGCGCTACCAACAGTAACAGAGCGCTCAAGAGTAAAATCCGAACCGCTTTTTGTATATCCGACAACAGCAGTTTGAGTTGCGGAGCTGTCGCCGCATCCGCTGTTTGAAGAAAGAGGATAATAGCAATATTTGATGTTAGCCGCGCTCGAGCTTGCACCGACAATGCCGCCGACCTTGTTATTGCCTCCTACAGTCGCAAATGACACGCAGTTTGTTATACTGCCGCTGTCGACTCTTCCGACGATGCCGCCGACTCTGTCATCGGCACTTATTTCACCATCAAACCAGCAGTTTATAACATTTCCGCTCACAAGATATCCCACAATGCCTCCGACATTATCGTTTGCAGTCAATATTCCGCTTGCGGCAACGTTTTTAACTTCAGCGTCAGCATCGTCAACATAGCCGAAAAGACCGCAGTTGTCTCCGGATGTAATAAGATTATCTGCAATAAAATAACCCTGACCGTCAAATATACCCTTGAACGGAGTGTCTTCAGTGCTGCCGATCGGTATCCACTGCTGATCTGTTGACATCGTCGAGATTGTGCTCATGTTTATATCACAAGTCAGGAAGAATGTGACGCCGGTGCTCGAGTAGCCTGCATTGATATAGTCACGCAGGTAAGCAAATTCCTTCGCACTTGATATGCTGTAAAAGGCTCCCGACTCTGCATTGCCGCCGGATTCATGCAAAGCGGTCATCGTTGCTGTTGCGGTGTAAATGCTTTCGGCAGTTTTTACATGACCTGGGTAGACAAGCATTGGGTATCTTCCATCTGTACGTTTGGTGCTTCCGGAAGAGGTATCATATGTCCATTCACGATAATCACTCAAAGCGTTTTTCTGCTCAATCCATGCATTGAGCAATGTGATAAGATCGTCTGTTTTTTCTGTACCTACAGTGAGCGTCGTTTCGGTCAGGACTTCCGTACTGCTGCTTGCAAAACGATATACACTGACTGTTGAGCGTGTGCTTTCACCGACGGCGGCATCCGCCCCGTAATATACATAGTAACAGTATTCAATATCCGATGTACTTACATTTCCGGCAATAGCACCGACATTGCTGTCACCCTTTATATAGCCATAGCTGAGGCTGTTTTGTATAGATGCGCCGCTTACAGTCGCTGCAACACCGCCGATTACGGAGCTGCCGCTGACATCGACCGCGGACCAGCAGTTTTCGATTGCTCCATCATTGAGAGAAGCGACGATACCTGCAACATAGCTTCCGCCGGAAATTTCGCCTTCAACCCCGAGGTTCTTAATAAGCGCACTGCTGCCGGAAACATAGGCAAACAAAGCATAGTAATCTCCCGCGGCGTTATTATCAAGACCAAGAACGGCAAAGCCGCAGCCGTCAAAGATTCCGTGGAACGCATTAGCTGCTTCACTGCCAATCGGCGTCCACGCTTCGTCGTTGTCCAACTTAACATCGCAAGTGAGGTAAAATGTCGCGCCCTCGGTGGCTCTGCCGGAGTTTACATATGAAGCAAAGCTTGTGAGTTCATCACGCGAGGAAATGCTGTAGGATTCACCATTTCTTGCATCCTCTGTTCCGGATGCAAGCTCGGTCATAGTCATGGCCGGCGTATATCCGCAGCTGTCCTCGGCAAAAACGCTCAGCATTTGCGATGAAAACAGGCTGAAGACCATAAGCACTGCGAGCAGGCTGCCGACGCTTCTTCTGAATATGTCTTTCATTCGAGTACCTCCGAACAAATAATTACCAATTTAATACTTTTATAATATATATTAATAATATCACAACCAATCTTAACGGTCAAATGAAATAGCTGTCAGCCCTTTTAAGTAGCA
>CAVAPG010000076.1:0-7410 GCA_963590435.1 bacterium | reverse complement strand
GCTGACGAACGCGCAGTTCGAGGGCCAGACGAAGGCAAAGCTCGGCAACAGCGAAATGCGCACCCTGGTCGACAATGTCGTATCCGATAAGCTCGAGCAGTTTTTGGAGGAAAATCCGGCTGTCGGCAAAGCAATATTGGATAAGGCGATGACAGCATCCCGTGCACGCGAAGCGGCAAGAAAAGCGCGCGAATCTGTAAGAAGAAAAACGGGACTCGAGTCCGGACAGATGCCGGATAAGCTGCGCGACTGCAATGAAAGAGATGCATCTTTGACCGAATTATACATCGTCGAGGGCGACTCCGCAGGCGGCTCGGCAACTCAGGGACGCGACTCACGCTTCCAGGCAATTCTTCCGCTTTGGGGCAAAATGCTCAACGTTGAAAAAGCCCGTGCGGATAAAGTCTACGGCAACGATAAGCTTGCCCCTGTCATAACCGCGCTCGGTGCCGGAATAGGCGATGAGTTTGATGTAAACAAGCTGAGATATCATAAAATAGTCATCATGGCCGATGCCGACGTTGACGGCGCGCATATCCGCACGCTGATGCTGACGTTCTTCTTCAGATTTATGCGTCCGCTTATCGAACAGGGCTATGTTTATTCCGCAGTTCCGCCGCTGTATAAGCTGACACGAGGCAAAACCACAAAGGTTGCTTTCTCCGACGAAGAGCGTGACCGTGTTTCAGCGGAAATGCGCGGAGACAATCCCAATGCGAAGATAGATATATCCCGCTTCAAGGGCCTCGGTGAAATGGACCCGCACGAGCTGTGGG
Source organism: bacterium (assembly GCA_963590435.1). Classification (GTDB taxonomy): domain Bacteria; phylum Bacillota; class Clostridia; order Oscillospirales; family Oscillospiraceae; genus F23-B02. The sequence continues at coordinate 6,634 of CAVAPG010000076.1, read as the reverse complement.
AGACAACAATGAATCCGGAAACACGCACTCTGCGCCGCATCTGTCTCGAGGATGCAGTCAAGGCTGATGAGATATTTACAGTGCTCATGGGCGAGCAGGTTGAGCCGCGCAAGGCGTTTATCGAAGAAAACGCACAATATGCGGTAAATCTGGACTTTTAAAATTATTTTTATAAATATCTCAAATTCGGCAAATAAATTATAGGAGGAGCGTTAATTCGCTGCTGATAATATGGCAAGTAAGAACAAGGATTACAAACCTGAAGATATAGCATTTCCCGAGCAGCATATAGTTCAGTCAGAGCTGGTAAATGAAATGAAAACCAGCTATATAGAATACGCAATGAGCGTAATTATAGGCCGTGCACTGCCCGATGTGCGCGACGGACTCAAGCCCGTACACCGCAGAATACTCTACGCAATGTACGAGGATAATCTTACGCACGACAAGGCGTTCCGCAAGTGTGCAACGGCAGTCGGCGACGTGCTCGGCAGATACCATCCGCACGGCGATGCATCGGTTTATGATGCATTGGTGCGTCTTGCGCAGGACTTTTCCATGCGCTATCCGCTTATTGAAGGACACGGCAACTTCGGTTCCGTCGACGGCGACCCCCCTGCCGCTTATCGATACACCGAGGCGCGCATGGCGCGTATGTCCGATGAAATGCTGCGAGACATTGAAAAAGACACGGTCGATTGGGACCCCAACTTCGATGAGACCCGCAAAGAGCCGCGTGTTCTGCCGTCAAGATTTCCGAACCTGCTGGTTAACGGCTCAAGCGGTATCGCAGTCGGCATGGCAACGAATATTCCGCCGCACAACCTCACCGAGGTCATAAATGCCTGCGTCTGCGTCCTTGAAAATCCGGAAGCAACGATGAATGACCTTCTGCAGCATATTAAAGGACCGGACTTCCCGACAAAGGGCATAATCATGGGCCGCAGCGGTATACGTCAGGCATATCTGACAGGCCGCGGAAAAGTAATCATGCGTGCGCGCACGGAATTTGAGGAGTTCGGCAAGGACAGAACGAGAATTATCGTAACCGAGCTTCCGTATCAGGTAAACAAACGCCAGCTTATTGCAACGATAGCCGAGCAGGTGCGTGAAAAACGCCTTGAGGGCATATCCGATCTTCGTGACGAGACCGACCGCAACGGTATGCGAATTGTCATTGAGCTCAAGCGCGATGCAAATGCCCAGGTCGTACTAAACCGCCTGCTTACACAGACCCAGCTTCAGACCAGCTTTTCGATAAATATGCTGGCGCTGGTAAACAATCAGACACAGCCGAAAATTCTTAACCTGCGGCATATAATCGATGAATACCTGACATTCCAGGAAGAGCTCATCGTGCGCAGAACAAAATATGACCTCAGAAAGGCCGAGGAGCGCGCTCACCTGCTGGAGGGACTGCTTATTGCGCAGGATAACATCGATGAGGTTATCCATATAATCCGCAACAGCTATGATAACGCCAAGCAGAATCTTATGGAGCGCTTCAGTCTGTCCGATATTCAGGCACAGGCAATACTGGATATGCGCCTGAAGTCCCTGCAGGGACTCGACCGCGAGAAGCTCGAAACCGAATATCGTGAGCTGGAAGAGCGTATTGCATATTATAAAGAACTGCTTGCCGACCCCGAGAAGATTAAAGGTGTTCTTAAAACAGAGCTTATCGAGATACGCGATAAATACGGCGATGAACGCAAGACCGAGATTCAGGATGTCGAGGACGAAATTGACATCGAGGATCTTATCGATGAGGAAGACTGCGTCTACACCCTGACCCACAACGGATATATCAAGCGTCTGCCGACGGCGGAATACCGCGCACAGGGACGCGGCGGCAAGGGTGTCAAGGCCATGGCTACCCGCGATGAGGACTATGTCGAAACGGTGTTCACAGCATCGACGCACGACAGCATACTCTTCTTCACAAACCTCGGAAAGGTTTATGTCCGCAAGGGATACAGAATCCCCGAAGCCGGAAGAGCGGCACGCGGACAGAACATTGTCAATATCATTCCGACAGACCCCGGCGAGAAGATAAGCGCAATGATTGCCGGACGCGGCGTTACTCAGGACAGCTACCTTGTGTTTGTCACGAGAAACGGTACTGTCAAGCGCACGGCACAGTCGGAATTCAAGAATATCCGCTCAAACGGAATTCGCGCACTGTCGCTTGACGAGAATGATGAGCTGATGACGGTTCTGCAGACATCCGGAGAGGACAGAATTCTTCTTGCAACTCACGACGGCATCGCAATATGCTTCAACGAAACAGATGTTCGCTCAATGGGCCGCAGTGCAGTCGGTGTGCGCGGAATTAAACTGCGCGAGGGCGACTATGTAGTCGGAGCGGGTATTGCGGCAGAAGGCTCGGCAATACTGAGCATAACCGAAAACGGATACGGCAAACGCACGGATGTTTCCGAATACACGGTGCAGAACCGCGGTGGATTCGGACTTAAAAACTATAATATAACCGAAAAAACCGGACCGATTGCCGATGTGGTAATTGTCGACGGAAGCGAAGATCTGCTCGTAATTTCCGACGACGGAACGATTATCCGTTTGGATGTCGGCAACATTAGTCTTCTTTCACGCAGTACGCAGGGCGTCAGAGTCATGCGCCTGACGGGCGATGCGAAGGTTATATCCATCGCTCTGACGGATAAAGAAGAAGCCGAAGCCGAGACTGAGACCGAATCCGAGGCGACCCCGGCAGAGACCGTTGAGGAAGAAAGCAAAGAGTAATTTGATATGAACAAAAAAGCTGTTATTCACAAAACATCGGGAGTTGCCGCGGCGGCGTCACTGGCGGCACTTTTGATAAAGTATCCGCTGCGCAAGCTCGGCTTAAACAAGGCAAACGCCGTCATGATGCAGGCACACGAGGCGGCAAGCGGAGCGTATTTCCTCGCCTCCCTCGTGCATATGGCAACGGGCCGAAAGGCAAGCCGTTTCAAGACATTCAGCGGAGCTGCGGCATTTGCAACAAGTGTTGTGCTCATTGCCGATTGCCACATTGCAAAGGATCAGAAGGCAAAAATGCAGCGCCACCGCGCGTATTCCGCGGTGCTGACCGCATGCACGGCAATGCATATATTTTCTCGGAGAAAATAAGCTTAAGTCTGTCTGAAAATTGCACTGAAACAGAACAATTAATTTAAGTTTTATACTGATAAAGGAGGAAAAGATGAATAACGGCTCGGGAAATAAAAACAATCCCAACGGAAGTCCTGCCAAGCTTATAGTGGCAATCGCTGCGGCTTTATTAGTGCTTGGCGAAGCAAGCGGATTTAATGCGGCCGTTGGAATTCTCAGTGCTCTGTTTATCGGCATTATAATTTTCTTTGTTGTCATATCAGTGCAGAAAAAGCGTGGCGAATCGTCCGAAAACGGCACGAGCGAAAATAACACCGGCGCGGCGAATAATGCCAATCAGAAGAGGGAATTTAAGCCACAGCATTTTGATATGTCAAAATTTTCGGGTAAAGCCGGCGAAGGCAGCCTCTCAAAACGACTTACCGAGAAAATGCGTGAGGATTTCAGCCGCTGCGACGATGACCATGAACATGTTGAACCGAGCATAAACGCGTCAGCAGAGGAAAAGCGCGCGTCCCAGCTCAAGGAAATGCTGCGAAATGGAATTATCGAAAAGGAAGAGTATTATATCCTTATGCGAAAGTTTGGAATTAAATAATGAAAACAGTAACTATATACACTGACGGAGCATGCTCCGGAAATCCGGGACCCGGCGGCTGGGGGGCAATTTTGTGCTATAACGGTGCAAAAAAGGAGCTTTCCGGAGGCGAGAGACAGACAACAAACAATCGCATGGAGCTGACGGGAGTTATATCTGCGCTGAATGCTCTGAAGGAGCCCTGCATTGTTGAGCTATATTCAGATTCAAAATATGTAATCGATGCACTGAGTAAGGGCTGGGCAGAGTCCTGGCGGCGCAACGGCTGGAAAAAGGCAGATAAAAAACCGGCGCTCAACCCCGATCTCTGGGAGCAATTGCTTGATTTGTGCAAAAAGCACGAGCTGAGATGCCACTGGGTCAAAGGTCACGCGGAAAATGAGTTCAACAACAGATGCGATAAGCTCGCGGTTGCCGAGTCTCAGAAGTTTCAAAACTGAATTATTTTTATAATTAATAAACGAGAGTGCCGAAAAGCACTCTCGTTTTGCGCTTATTTATATGTTCTGCAATGTTATTTTTCGCCGTTTTGTTTCTTGAGCTCGTCAAGAATTTCGGTAAGAAGCTGCTCGGTTGTAGGCGCGGGCTCTTCTTCCTCGACAGACTCCTCGGGTTTTTTCTCCGTAAGAGAGCGTGCCTTGTTAAACAGCTTGAGGATAATGAATACGACCAGGGACATGAGCAGGAAGTCAATTACCACGGCCACGAAGTTGCCGAAGCCTATTGTTATTGCCTCCTGAACCACCGTTCCGTTTTCAACTACCTCGGGACGCACAATGAGATTGAGTGCGCTCATGTCACGCGTGCCGAACAGCCAGCTTATAAACGGCATGAACAGATCGTTTACCAGAGATGTTGTTATCTTGCCGAACGCAGTTGCAACGATAACACCGACTGCCATATCAAGCACGTTGCCGCGCATGATAAATTCTTTAAACTCGCTTAAGAATTTTTTCATTTCATAACTCCCTTTTCACTATAAATTTATTTTTTTGGAATGAGCACTTCTTTTCCGCCCATGTAAGGACGCAGAACCTCGGGAATGGTCACACTTCCGTCTGCCTGCAGGTGATTTTCAAGGAATGCGATGAGCATGCGCGGCGGAGCAACAACGGTATTGTTAAGCGTGTGCGGCAGATACATCTTGCCGTCCTCGCCCTTTACGCGAATCTTCAGTCTGCGAGCCTGCGCATCGCCGAGATTTGAGCATGAGCAGACCTCAAAATACTTCTTCTGGCGCGGAGACCATGCTTCGATATCGCAGGACTTAACCTTAAGATCCGCCAGATCTCCGGAGCAGCACTCAAGCTGACGGACGGGAATTTCCAAATTACGGAAAAGTTCGACGCTGTATCTCCACATTTTCTCGTACCAGTCGCGGCTGTCTTCGGGCTTGCAGACGACTATCATTTCCTGCTTTTCAAACTGATGTATACGGTATACGCCGCGCTCTTCTATTCCGTGGGCGCCCTTTTCCTTGCGGAAGCAGGGGCTGTAGCTTGTAAGTGTCTGAGGAAGGCTCGATTCGGGGAGAATCTGATCTATAAATTTGCCTATCATGGAATGCTCGCTCGTTCCGATGAGGTAAAGGTCCTCGCCTTCTATTTTATACATCATTGCGTCCATATCCGTCTGGCTCATGACGCCTTCAACGACATTTCCGTGTATCATAAACGGCGGAATGCAGTAGGTAAAGCCCTTATCTATCATGAAATCGCGGCCATATGCCGTTACTGCGGAGTGCAGACGCGCAATATCTCCCATGAGATAATAAAAACCGTTGCCGGATACGCGTCCGGCGGAGTCCATATCAACGCCGTCGAAACTTTCCATTATCTCTGTATGATAAGGAATGTCGTAATCGGGAACTGCCGGCTCGCCGAAGCACTCAACCTCAACATTTGCCGAGTCATCCGGGCCAATCGGGACGGATGGGTCGATTATATTCGGTATTGTCAGCATAATTTTGCGAATTTTGACTGCAAGATCATCGTGCAGTGCTTCAAGCTCTGAGAGGCGGTCGGCATTTGCCTTGACTTGTGCCTTGGCTTCCTCGGCTTCTGCAAGCTTGGAGGGATCTTTTTTTGCCTGTCCCATCAGCTGACCGACTTTTTTTGACAATGCATTGCGGCTTGCGCGAAGCTCATTTGCCTCCGTCATCGCGGCACGGTACTTTGCATCGAGCTCAATTACCTCATCGACCAGAGGAAGCTTTGCGTCCTGGAATTTCTTTTTAATATTCTCTTTTACGATGTCCGGATTTTCACGGACAAATTTCATATCAAGCATGTCTGTTTCTCCTTATTTGTTGTTCAGTTCTTCCCAGCTGCGACCCATACGGGCAAGATTTGAAATCAAAGCCTCTCTGTCGTCACTGTCATAGAATTCTAATATTATTCTGCCGCCCTTGCGTTTTTGCTCAAGATTTACCTTACGCGAAAGCGACTGACTCAGGTAATTTTCGGTTTCGGCAATGTAATCAACCATTAATTCATTGCTTTTTTCCGTTTCTGTTTGATCTTCTGCCAGCTTTTTGAGTGTTTTCGTCACAAGCTGCTCTGTTTTTCTGACCGAAAGCCCACTATTTATTACAGCCTGCGCGGTTTTAAGCTGCAATGCGTCATCATTTATAGGCAAAAGCGTGCGCGCATGCCCAGAAGACAGCGATCCGTTCTCGACTAATTCAAGAACTTCCTTGCTCAGACTCAGCAGTCGCATCGCATTTGTTATTGCCGGACGCGATCTTCCAACGCTTTTTGCCGCCTCTTCCTGCGTCAGCCCGTATTCTTCTATGAGACTTTTATATCCGAGGGCCTCTTCAATCGGATTTAAGTCCTCGCGCTGCAGGTTTTCCACCAGCGCAAGCTAGGCAACTCTTCTGTCGTCGGCCTCGATTACCCTGACGGGTACTTCAATCAGCCC
>CAVAPG010000075.1:0-7591 GCA_963590435.1 bacterium | reverse complement strand
TCCGTGCCGCCGTCAAGGACTACTACGACAAGCACGGCATAGCCTACGACCCCGCAGAGTTGGAAATTCACGACTGCGAGCACTGCCACGAGTGATTTGTACGTAGCAGAATGTCTTTAACCCCATATAATCCTTGTATTTATAATCTACGTACAGCACGGAAAAAGTGGCATCACAGCAAACATTCTGTTGTGATAGTTTTTGCGAGTATCTAACGCTATCTACTTTCAGAGCGGAAATAGCAAAGAGCAAAAATGCCTGTCTCAGAATTGTCCCCTAGGGCCAGCACGATTCGTAAAAAATTTTGAAATCAAGGATTTCGAGCGGAATAAATTGAGGCCACCAGTCAATCCTTCCGGGTTAACTGGCGGCCTTGTTTTTTAAGGAATGTATTTTTTACGGCCCTTCAATTTTACGTTTTTATTTGAAATAAGAGTGGTGGATGAATTAAATCATCTTATTCTCGGTACGGGATATGATCTCGTTCTGAACGGCCTTGGTCAGGTAGTTGAAGTATGCGCTGTAGCCTGCGACACGGACGACAAGATCTCTGTAGTTCTCGGGGTGTTTCTGTGCATCACGGAGAGTCTCGTTGTCAACAACGTTGAACTGGATGTGCTTGCCGCCGTTGGTGAGATATGTCTTTACCAAAGAGGCGAGCTTTGCCAGATCCTCGTCGGTCTTGAGTGCGCTGGGATGCATCTTCATGTTCAGGAGCATTGCATTGAACGGATCCTGATTGATCTTCATTGCACTGCCCAGAGATATTGTCGGTCCCTCGGTATCAGTGCCCTGTGCAGGTGATGCGCAGCCATCGGGCAGGACTGTTCCGGACAGACGTCCGTCGGGAGTTGCGCCGGTGTAGCTGCCGCCGGGGGCATATGCAGTGATAGAGATACCGGTCGGGCGGGGAGGTGCACCGTAAACGGAGGTAAAGGTGTTTGCACTGTCGCACCAGAACTTGTAGAGCTCTGCAACTATATCGTCAACGAGGTCTATGCCGTTGCCGAATTTCGGGGCTGCCACGCACTTGGCTCTGAGATCCTCATAGCCCTCCCAGTTGGCCTTGAGAGCTTCGAACATCTCACCCATGGTGCAGACCTTATCTTCGAAGACGAGCTTCTTGATGGACGCCATGGAGTTTGCGACGCAGACCATGCCTATCGGGTTCATCATGGATGCATTCTCGTACGGCATACGGCGGCACATCATATCCTTGCCGGCCTTGATGCCATCATAGGTGAATGCAGAGTGGACAACATCGCAGTTGACCTCGCGAGTGACGCGGATAAGAATGTTGTGCTCCTCGTTGTACATGCTCATGAAGTGGTAGAGCTGGGTCTTGAACGCAGCCATGAAATCTTCATAGTTCTTGAAGTCCTTCATCTCGCCGGTCTCAGGTCCGATACGCTCGCCGGTTTCCTTGAGAATGCCGTTGTACATGGTGATCTCAAGAACTTTGGGAACGATAAACATGCCGAGTGCATTAATGCGGGATTTGCCGGGGATGTTCAGGTCGAGGCAGCCTGCCAGTGCATAGCCGCGTGCATCCTTGAGGGAAACGCCCTGATCGGTAAGACCCTTGATATAGCTCTTATCGGAAACAAACGCAGGCATACCGAGGCCGCTCTTTACGAGTGCCATACCCTTATTCATCAGCTTCTCAGGAGTGTTCTCGTTTACGCGGATTGTAATCGTAAAGTGCGGTGTGCGAACCTCATTTGCAGACTCGAGCACAAGATAGCTCAGCTCATTTGTTGCATCGTTGCCGTCCTCGTCTACGCCGCCGATAACCATGTTGTTCCAGCGTGCCATACCGGCCCACTTCTCGCGCTGCTTTGCATTGCCGGAAACGAAGTTAAACTGCATGACCTTAACGCGCAGGCACTCGATAAGCTCAAGAACCTCGGCGTCGGTTATTGCGCCGGACTCGATATCCTTCTTATAGAACGGATACATATACTGGTCAAAGCGGCCGAACGGAGTTGTGCCGTGAGCGATCATCATCCAGTAGAACCAGAGATTCTGCATCGCATCGCGGAAGTCGCGGGACGGATTCTCTGCAATCCAGTGGCAGATTTCTGCCATGCGCTCAAGCTCTGCCTTGCGTGCCGCATTGCTGCACTTTGCAGCTGCATCCTCGCACACGGTTCCGTAGCGATGATACATGCGAACCATGCCCTCAAGTGCAATAATAACTGCCTGCAGATAAATTGCCTTGTCAAAGGAATCGCTGTCGACATAGCGGACATTGCGGAGCTCTTCCTTCGCATCGTCAAGAGTCTTGTGAATACCTTCGGTAATAATCTTTGCATAATCGGGGACGAAGAAGCTCAGGCCTATACCGAGACCCCAGCCGAAGCCGGCGCCGCCCGAACCACGGCCCTTAACCTTGCTGGTCCAAGGCGGGCAAAGAATACCGGAACGGATAAACGGCCAAAGGCGCTCATCATCGTAGAAACGGCCCTGCCACTCATACATCTGGCGGCCCTGGCCATCCCAGAATGAGTCCATATCGCGGAGTGTTTTGCGGTCCTCGTCGGAAATAGTGTAGTTTCCTTCAAGGATGAAGTCGAGGTCTTCATCGTCCCAGAACGGGCCCCAGCAGGAGGCTTCAAGTCCCATGGGCTTGCTTGCAACGTTGCCGACTATCAGCTCGTCATCATCTACATAAAGGGTTCTCTTGTCCAGGTAATCTGCGGTGGCGTGTGCCCTTGCCAGAATACTCGGAAGACCTTCATGTTTCTTCAGAGATTCAACTACCAATTTATGCTTTTCTGCACAAAACGGGAACTTGTCCACCTTCAGTGCATCCTGCATACGTTTGATTCTGTCAGTCATAATTATTTTTCCTTCTTTCCTTTCATACTATAAATCATACTATACAGCTACTTTACAGCAAATCAAACAGCTCATTAACGTCGTCAAGCTCTTCAAGATGATTGATTTTTTCGCAAATCTGTTCTATACGCAGCGCATCATACGGTTTTTTTGCACGCTGCACGCAGTCAGTGAACTTTGCTCTCATTGCATCGTCGCTCATCGGATTTTCAACACAGCCGAGAGGATGCTCCAAATGCATACTGAACTCTCCGCGGTCGGTGTACACAGTCAAATCTGTAAATTTGTTCTGCGCTTTTGTCCAGCTCGGATTGATTTCGCATTCAACGCGATCACACATTGCAAGTATTTTCTCGTCATGCAGACGTGTTTCGGAGAAGCTGTCCAATCCTACGCTGCCGTTCAAAATTGCGGTGCTGACCACAAACGGGAGGCTGAATTTAGCAATTGCGGATGCTTCCGGTCTGTACTTGACGTTTTTGGGTTCCGTAACCATACGGCCGATTTCCTGGAGCACAATCTTTATGCGCTTAATTTCGTCAGGCTTTATCGAATGTTCACGCATCAACGTGAGTACACCCTCTATCGAGGTATGAGTCGCCCGGCAGGCAGGCCAGGGCTTAAAGCTTATATACTGTCCCTGATAAATTTCACCTAATCCGTCAAGCACTTTTTCGGGCGTGTAATTATCGCGGGCATACATATGAAAATAGCCCAGTTTTCCTTCAAAAGGTGTATCAAAGCTTGCCGGAACACCGAGCTTCGCAAGCAGCGCCGACTGCACCGCCGCCTCCGCCGCAAAACCTTCACGCACGGTACGCACGGCCGAGCCTTTACTGTTGGCCGCCTCACCGCTGCAGGTCGCCTGACACATATTGAGTGCAATCGCATCGGAAATCTGCTTGCCGCTCAATCCGAGCAGCTTGCCGGCCCCCATAACTGCGCCCATTGAACCATGCACCGGCGGCATATTCCATCCGTACTTCAGTAGATCCTCGTTCACGCCAATATCCAATCTGCAGCATATATCGCTGGCAAGAGCCATCGCTGTTAGAAATTTCTTTCCGGAAACCCCGCCTATATGCTGGCTTAAGGCCATCATCGCAGGAAATGCTGCCGAATTAGGATGGACGGTCGCCAGTTCGTGTGAATCCTCATAGTCGAGTGCATGCACCAGTGCGCCGTTTGCCAACGCTGCAAGAGCCGGAGAAGTCTTTTTCTCGTGTCCGAGAATCGTACATTTTCCGCTCCCCTCCTCTGCCGCAAAAGCGGCAAAGGAGGCGCTGGCCGAATCGATACCGGTTGCAGCAAGCATCACGCCCAGCATGTCCGTAGCCGAGTTTTTTTGTGCCTGTACTGCTGCTTCCGGAAGCTTTTCAAATTCCGTATCTAATACGTGCTGTATTAGCTTTTGCGATAAATTCGCCTGTTCCATGTTTTATTAAATTAATCCGAAGATGCCGGTTGCGCTCAGCAGGCATGCAATAATGGACAGGGCAATTGCAGAGAGAATGAGCGGCAGGAACATCTTCTCGCGGATTTCATCCTGCTTGATATTAGCAAGGGTAAGGGAGCCGCCGCCGGAGAACGGGGAAACTGCAGAAGCATTTGCACCGATTGCAATTCCTGCGTACATTGCATGGTAGTTCACCGTAGGTGCCGTGACAAGCACTGCCGGGACGAGTACGAACAGCGTCGGCACAACGACGGAGGAGCCTGCAGCAAAAACGCTCATGAATGCAGCCAGGAGGACAAACATAGGAACAATAAGTCCGGTGGGCAGGTTGTTGCCGATCCAGGAACCGATCAGGTCAACTGCGCCGCCTGCAGATGCAACACCAACCAGCATTGCAACGCCGGAGAGCATCATAAGAGTTGCCCAAGGAATGTGTTTTGTTATAACGACCTTTGCGTCAGCGAGTCTGAGCAGTGCCGCTATCATTGCCAGGGTAATGCAAACAAGGGAGATGTCAAGTTTCTTGGAAAGTGCCTTCATGGAGGCAACACCGAGGACGCCAAGCAGAGACGGCACCATCATCAGTATTACGAGTGCGATAATGAGAGCGAAGGTCTTCTTCTGCACCGGGGTCATGGGATCGGGCTTTTTAATGTAGTTGATGTCCGTAACCTTTGCGCGCCAGCCTCTGAATACGACGAATACAATAATGCCGGTAATAATTGCAAAGAGCACGCAGGCAAGCCAGCCGTTATAGAGGATGGCATCTATTTCCTCAGCATGTATGCTGTCTGCAAGTACACCTCTCTGTATGTTTGCACCCTGACCCCAGGGGACCTGAGATCCGATGTAAGAGCCTACGTTAACCATAAGTGAGCCGAAGAGAGGGCTCATGCCGGTTGCTAAGCACGTGGAAATAATAATCGGCATAAGAACTGCGTTAGGTGCGTAGGGAGAAGCACCTGTCATACAGATAATGCCGGACACGAAGAAGAAAATCCAAGGGAGAATGCTGGGGAAATTGCGGAACTTGTAGACAAGATTAAGTGTGATTGATTTAAGTGTTCCGTTTTCATTGGCATATCCGAAGAGCCAGCAGATACCGATAATGGTGAAAAGGATCTTTGCGGGGAACATTGCCACAACTTCCGATGTCTTCAGACCCAGGCCAAAGACGCCTATTACATAAGCGAAGAAAATTGCAATGGGACCGATTGCGTTGAATTTGTTGCCGACGTAAATGGAAATTACCAAAGCAACAAGGAAAAGAATTAAAACCAACGATTCTGACATAGTTTTTTCCTCTCTGTTTTTCACTCTATTTTTTGTTTTTCTGATGTCCGGGCTCCGGATACCGCGGCATCGCTTGACAACAAAATAACTGAGCGCAGTTTTAATGTCAAGTCTTTGACAATAGGTTTTCAGCCGAGATTGTTAAACTTATGCTTAGCTGCACAATTTGAATGTTATTTTTGTCACGAGCGCCCAATCTTTTGATTTTGCGAGGTTTGTTATACTCATAACAATCTGATGTGCTATAATAGCTGCAACAGTCACGACAAATCTGAGAAGAACGACAAATAAAGCATTGAGGAGGTCGCACTTCGTGAATCAAATTTCCGCTGCGGAATCATTTAACAGAGACGGCAAGCTCTATACAGGAATCAAATTTGCGCGATCAATGGAATCCCCTGATCCCGCGATACTCTGGATAGACGACGAGCCGCATATCAGGCAGCTGCTGACAAATGGTGTTGACGTCAACGGTCTTTGTTTTATCTGTGCCGGAGCAGCAGAAGATTTGCAGGATTTGGCCGCAAAGAGAGGCGCACTGCTCAAAGCCTTTGATACCGATCTCATGACTCTGTACGATTGCGTATCCGGACAGTTGATGCATTACCAGGATTGGGAGCGCAGTATACTTAAAGCTGAATTATCCCTCGCACCGATTCAGAGCATCATAGATCTTGCCGCAAGCAAGCTCGGCGGTACGGTAGTTCTGCTTAATGTTGAGCAGCAGGCCATATACTTCGGCGGTGTCGGAGCCTGCAGCTTTTCGCCGCTGCGCAGTGCCACTGTTTTCGGGCATCTCCCCTGCCTTTCCGACATGCATTTTGACAGTGACAACGGTTGTTCCGATGTGGGAGAGGGTTGGCTTTGCCGGCGTCAGAGCTTTTCCGGCAAGCTTATACGTCAGATTTTGCTGTTTTTCCGCGATGACACTCCTCTTTACGACATTGACGTGATGCTCTCGCTGCTCTGTGAAAGCTTTGTAAGAATACTGAAGTCCGGCCGTGCCGCCTCGAAGAAATGCACAACTTTGGGATCTGTTTTTCCGGATATAGTGCGCGGTGTATTAAAAGACGAGTGTGAAATTGATCAGCTTCTCTCCCAGACAGAGCACCCGCCAAAGCAGTTTTGCTCTTTCGGAGTAGTGAGCTTTTCGCATGAGCGGATAATTTCCTCCGTACAGCATTCCCTCGCAAATCAGCTTACCGATATATTTCCCGGCAGCAGTTTTACCGTATACAACAACCTCCTCGTTGTACTTATCAGTGATGCCAGCCGCAAGAATCAACCATATCCGAATATTGATTATGACAAGCTCAATAAGCTTCTTGAAAATTGTGATGCATATATCGCCTTCAGCAACGCCACCAGCCGCCGAAGCATGCTGCGCACAAACTTTCTTCTCACATGCAGCACACTGCAGATTGCACAGGCATTGAACAAAGGCAGCCCGCTACGGCGTATATTTTTCTATGAAGAATATGTCGAGTATATCACCATAGATCTCTGTGCAAACAGCTTTCGCGAAACGATGGGGCACGACGATATCATTTACCTGACTCACCCGGGAGTTGTGCGTGTATATCGCTACGACAAAATTCATAACACAGATCTGCTCAATGTTCTCTACTGTTATTGTATAAAAAACTGCAACATTTCTCTCGCTGCGGAAGCTGCCTATATGCATCGCAATACTTTCACCACGAGGCTTGCAAAGCTGCGCAAAATATTCACCGAAGATCTAAGCTCCAGTGAGGTACAGCATCGCATCGTATTTTCATATAAAGTCATTCAGTATTATGAAAAGCTCTGCAAAGTCAAGCTGACAGAGCGCTTTTTGCAGTCGCCGCCTGTGTAAGCATGATAAATCTTCCCGCGATTTCACCCGCAGCCGATATAAAACCGGCTGCGGGTTTATTATTTATTTTCCCCCTGTAACAATTCTCTCCGCACTGCGTACTTAAGGTCAAAGAGCAGAACACAAAAGCTCTTAAACATAAATTA
>CAVAPG010000074.1:0-7619 GCA_963590435.1 bacterium | reverse complement strand
ACGGAAGCAGAGGCTCGATCTTTGCGAGCTTTTCCTTGCCTTCGTTGTATGCCTGTGTGTTGTCGGCAATTTTCTGCTTGCCTTCCTCATAAGCTTTTTTGCCTTCCTCAAGTGTCTTCTGACCCTCTGCGTAGGCCTTCTTGCCTTCCTCGAGGGTCTGTTTGCCGGCATAATATTCTTCATAGCCGGCACTCAATGTGCTCTTGCCTTCGGAATACGAGATAAGTCCGGCCTCATAAGTGTCCACACCGGCAACATAGGTATCCTCATTTTCACGAAGCTGTGCTATGCCGTCAAGCAATACATCGACTGCTGCAAGTCCGTCTTCGGAATCCTCGGTTTTATAATCCTGAAGGTTCTTCGCGTCCTGAATGCCCGATACGCCGGTCAAAAGCCCGAATAATCCGGCAAGAACGAGGCAAATGCTGCAAACCATGTAAAATAATCTCTTCATAATTATCCTCCCTGTATTTTTGATAACCGTTTCCTGTTTGAACAGGCTGTTGTCAAATTTATATCATGCGTTTATCAACTGATGCTCATGCAAACATCAACAGTGGTTGAGGAAATTATATTTTCTCGAGTTTGTATCCGATGCCTCGTACTGTGCTTATTCGAATATCGTGATTATCGCTCAGACGGGATCGAAGTCTGCTTATGTGGACGTCGACTGTATGCGTATCTGCGTTGTTATCATAGCCCCAGATATCGTCCATTATCTGCTGACGGGTGATTATTCGTCCGGGTGAGGTGCAGAGTTTGAATAAAAGCTGAAATTCCTTAAGAGGGAGCATAATGCTCTTTCCACCGTAGCTGACTGTCATCGCGTCGTAGTCTACCGTTGTTGAACCGATGATGCGTACTCTTTCACTTACCCTTTGCGTCCGACGCAGTAAAGCTCCGAGCCTGAGGAGAAGTTCGTTTGTGTTTACGGGTTTGATCATATAATCATCGGCACCGGAAACAAAGCATTGACGCATATATTCATATCCGCCGCTTTCGGATATAAGCATTATCGGGATGCTGATACCACCGGTGCGCAGCAGGCGCACAAGTGTAAAGCCGTCCAGACGAAGCAGCATGACCTCGGAAATTATTGCGTCAAAGTATTCTCTTTCAGTCAGATCAAGCACTGCTTCGCCGCTGGCAGCGGTTTTCACATCATATCCGTTTTTGACAAGAGCACGGGATAGCGCGCGCAGACTATCTTCATCATTTTCTGCAACGAGTATTCTGAACATAGGGCCTCCTTAAGCTCAGGAGGCGAGTATTCCCCTCCATAAGCATTCAAATGTGTCTACCATTTCACGGGACAGCGTTTCCGCATCCCGACATTCTCCGTAAAGATAGCGCTTGAGATTTTGAATTATACCGCCGACTATAAAGGTTGCTATTGTGTCGGTACTGCCGAGCAGCTCCGGGCGCTCCTCACCGAGGTACTCTGCGGTAAAGGCCTTCGTGCTTGCAAAAAGGTGTTCGCCGAGTATGTCAAACACCAGCGGCAGTGATGGTGTTTTCAGACTGGTGCTTATAAGGTCCGGGTGGTCGTCAACAAATTTCATAAGCATGCGCCAGGAATGCTCAAAGTGTTCTGTACGATTACCGGCCATCTCATCTGATTCGCTCTCTATGCGTGACTGCACCTCGTTGAGATAGAAACGCAAAAAGTCGTACTTATCCTCAAAATGCGAGTAAAAGGTCGGACGACGGATGAGCGCCGCCTCGCACAGCTCGTTTATGCTTATGCTGTCAAACGTTTTCTTTGACAGCAATTCCTCAAAGGCCCTGATGAGTGCCTCGTAGGTTTTCCTGATTCTCAAATCGCCCTTCTTTTCCATCGTAACACACCTTTCAAACGACAAATAAATTGCAGGAGAAAGATAAATTACAAAACTTTGATAATTGACATTTGTAATTTATCTTTTTTTAGTTTATCTTCAAAATCGAAAAAAGTCAATCCGAATTTTTCGGAAAGCAAGAAGGAGCGATTAAATGGCAAAGAAAAATACCCCTCTGCACAAATTTGCCGAATTTGTGGTAAACCGATATAAACTGTTTTTTATAATTTTTGCCGCGTTATGTGTGTTCTCTGTCTTTTCAATGAACTGGACTGAGGTTGAGAACGATGTTGCGGCTTATCTGCCCGACTCGTACGAAGCAAAACAGGGTCTTGATATTATGGATGAGGAATTTAAGACCTACGGTTCGGCAAAGATACTTGTCGAAGATATTGACGATGCACAGGCATCCGAAATAAACGACGAGATAGAAGCTATCAGCGGCGTTGAAAGTTGCGAGTATAGCATGAACGATAGCGGCAGTGCTCTGTTCAGAGTGTCGCTTTCTTCATTTGAGGGCGAGGGAGAGGATACAGTTGAAAATCTGCGCGACATGTTTTCCGATGAAAATGCTTATATTTATTCAGAAGAGGGCTACAGCCTTTCTGATCAAATAACAGGCGAGGTCAGAGGACTCATAGTCATTATCGGCGTCATACTTGTGGTTGTGCTTACGTTTACGTCATCAACCTACGCCGAGGTGCCCATACTGCTTGCAACTTTCCTTGCTGCGGCACTTATAAACAAGGGCACAAACTTCATGCTTGGCGAGATATCGTTTATCTCAAATTCAGTGACGATAATCCTCCAGCTTGCGATGAGCGTTGACTACGCCATCATCTTTTGCAATCGCTATAAGCAGGCACACAAAACCATGCCCGTGCGTGAGGCAGTGGTTGATTCTCTTGCAAGTTCAGTCGTTGTTATAAGCTCATCAAGCCTTACGACCATAGCCGGACTTTTCGCCATGACATTCATGAAGTTCGGCATCGGTAAGGATATGGGCGTAGCACTCATAAAAGCAATAGTTATAAGTCTGCTGTCGGTGTTCTTATTGATGCCGGGACTGCTGCTTAAGCTTGGCGATGCTATGGATAAGACAAAGCACCGCAACTTTGTCCCCAAAATTTCGACCGTCGGCAGCTTCGCCTATAAGGCACGCCGCGTTGTTCCGGTCGTTTTCCTTGTTGTCATCGCCCTGGCATATGTCGGTTCGAAGAATGTCAATTATGCCTACAGCGACACGATGTTAGAAACAGTAAAGCAGAGCGAAAATAAAATAGCTGAAAACGAGATGCGCACTGAATTCAATGATGAGACCACTCTTGCAATCGTTGTTCCGAACGGCGACTACGATACCGAAGAAGAACTTATAGAGTCACTTTCGGAAATTGATGAGGTTGTAAGCATTACCGGTGTTGCGGGCATAGAGGTTATGGACGGATACAAGCTCTCCGATAAGCTGACATATTCGCAGTTTGCCGATCTCGCCGGTGTTGATTCAACAAGTGCACAGGCTCTGTTTGCCCTGTATGCCGCCGAAAACGGCGATCAGGAAGCTGCGGCTGAAAACCTCAGCTCGTATGAAGCTCCGCTTATAAAGCTCTTTTTGCTTCTAAACGAAAAAATTGATGACGGCACGATTGAGCTCACGGACTCTCAAGCAGAGCTCGTTTCAGATCTCAATCACCAGCTAAGCTTTGCAACCGACCAGCTTGAGGGAGAAAACTACGACCGCATTATACTTACTCTCGATGTTGTTGACGACGGCGACGAGACATTTGAGCTTCTTGACCGCATACATGCCATTGTTACCCAGTATTATCCCGATGACAGTTATTTGGTCGGCAACGCCATGACTGCTTACAGCTTCAAGGAGACATTCACCCAGGACAACATAATGGTCAGCGTAATGAGCATTGTTATGGTTATGCTCGTTCTGCTGTTCACATTTAAATCCGTCGGTATGCCGATACTTCTGACGCTTGTTATTCAGGGCAGTATATGGATAAACTTCGGCCTTACGGTTATCTCCGACAGACATGTCCTGTTCATGGTTTATCTCGTTGCAAGTGCTATCCAGATGGGCTGCAATGTCGACTACGCCATAGTTGTTGCTTCACACTATAATGAGGAGCGGGCAATGGGCTTGAAGCCGAGGGAAGCCATGATAAACGCGATGAACCTTGCATTCTCGACAATCATCACATCCGGCACGGCACTTATTTCGGCAGGTTTGCTCATCGGTGCAATGGTGTCTTCCGGTTCGGTCGCCGGAATGGGACATTTTGTCGGCATTGGCTCGCTGATAACAGTAGTTCTCGTGCTGTTTGTCCTGCCTGCATTGCTTATATTCGGGGACGGCCTGATAAGAAAAACAGAGTTCCATATCCACGCAAAGAATCCGCATTTGCTCATGAAGCGCATAGCAGCATGGGGCCTGGCACTTGCCATAGCGTTTGTCATGGTTGCAACGCCATGGGTGTGGCATTCGGGCAAGACCGATTACGATGAGCGTATATCCGATGATGAAGCAATTGTCTCAAGTGCACAGGAGCTCGGTGAGCTTGCAGTCTCGCTCGACGCGCAAAAAGAAAAGTATGACGAAACGAAGCTAGACTATGCCGAAAGCGTCGTCACAGATAATGTCGGACAGTCCAAGCTCAATCAGGGACAGGCACAGTATGATGCGGGTGCATCCGAGCTTGCGGCAGCCAAGGCGCAATACGCCCAGGGACAGGAAAAGCTTGAGCAGGGCAAAGCGGAATATGCCGAGGGTCAAAAAAAGCTCGAGGACGCTAAAACACAGTATGCCGAGGGCGAGGCAAAGCTTGAGAAAATCAAGCCTATTTATGACATGGTGCAGCCTGCCTATCAGTGGTATCTGGATATGAAGGCGCAGTATGACGAAGCCGTTGCAAACGGTGAGCGTGCAAAAGCAGCTTTGCTGTGGCCGAGCGTTGAGGCTCAAAAGCTCGCATATGAAAATCAGATTGCCGGAACGGGCTACTCGATAGAGAGCATTGTTCAGCAGTATGAGGATGGTCAGCGCCAGCTGAACGAAGGTGCGGCGCAAATTACAGAAGCAGAGCAGCAGCTTGCAGATGCAGCCAAACAGCTCGAAGAGGGGCAAAAACAGCTTGATGAGGCTGCCGCGCAGATAGCAGCGGGACAGGTCGAGCTTGATGAAGCCGGTGAAGAACTTGAGTCCGGCCGTGCTACACTTAGTGAAAACAAAGCTAAGCTCACTCAGGAGCTTAGCGAACTCGATAGTTATTCCGATGATCTGGATCGTCTCGAGCACGGAGTTGCCGCACTCATGAGTGACGATGAGATATCGTCCAGAGCAGGGAACAACGCATCATATGCCGATATCTGTTCCGTTGCTGAAGAGCATTACAGTAATGATATTACCCGTGCCGAGCGGGAGAATAATATACGCACGATAATATGCGCTCTTATTCTTGCCACAGCTGTAATTTCCCTCATCTGCGCGCTGCTTTATAAGAAACGGTCGCAGACCGTAGCTGCGCTTGCCGCACTGTCGGCGATAATCTCCGGCGGCTGTGCCATTGCCTCAGCCATTTTGGGAAGCTCGGTTATCCTGACTGCCGCAGCACTGGTGCTGATGCTTGCAGCACTTTTGTTCGGTGAAATTTATTTGAAAAGGAGTAATAAAAATGAGTAAAACAGCAACAAACATAGGTATCATTGTCCTATCTGCCGCCCTCATGATAGGCTCCGCTTTCGGTTTTTATAATGTTGAGCGAAACCGCGTGGAGAATGTAAGCGAAAATCAGTCGTACATACAATGTGCCAAGAACACACTCTCGCTTGCCGATTCCAACGGCATTGCAGATGAAAAACCGGTTTCCCACGCGACCGACACTGCCGGAAAGTCAAAAATGGAGTCTGACCTCACATGGCTTGCCGAATATAATACGGAGCTCAGCAAGCTGGACAGAGCTTATGACGAACTGAGCACATCACCGTCCGTAAACGGGTTATCCGGCAATTCAAGCTATGCCGAAGCCAGCTCAACAGCAGTAAGTTATCATCAGACGCAGATTGACGATATTAACAGCTCGGCAAATGTATTGGATGTTGTCTGCATCGCGGTGTTTACTCTCGGCCTTGCCGGAGCAACACTGTCAGCCCTGCGAATAAGCTATGGAAAAGAAAAATAAAACACTGTGAAGCGCTTAGATATCATACTTCTAAAGCAAAATATAATAATTAATGGGCTACAGCAAAAAATTCATATTGCTGTAGCCCATTTGATTAACTGCAATGTAATTTTTATTATTTCTTGTGGTAAAGTTTCTTTGCCTGATACTTGGGTTCGTATGTGATGTTTACCCCAATCTTTGAGAAAAGGTTCTCATCAACGCGTGACAGAATGACCGAGGAATGCGCTTCGCAGCCGCGCAGTTTGTCAAGCTGGTCAATGGCAAGCTCGGCAAGAGGATTTGTCACGGCGCATATTGAAAGAGCTATCAGCAGCTCATCGGTGTGCAGCCTCGGATTGTGGTTGCCGAGGTGCTCTATTTTAAGATGCTGAATCGGCTCTATAACGCTCGGCGCGATAAGCAGCAGCTCCTTGTTTATGCCGGCAAGCTTTTTGAGAGCATTCATAAGGCAAGCGGAAGAGGCACCGAGCAGAGAACTCGTCTTGCCGGTGACTATAGTTCCGTCGGGCAGCTCGATGCTTACGGCGGGAGCTCCGGTTTCCTCGGCACGGGCACAAGCGGCGGCGACAACAGGCCGGTCGGCCGACGAAAGTCCGATAGAATTCATAATAAGCTCAATCTTGCGGACTTCCTCAACCGTGCCGAGACCCTGACGCAGTGAGCACGCCGCGGCGTAGTACCTACGGATAATTTCCTGCTTTGAAGCGTTGCTGCAGGCCTCGTCGTCTGTGATGCAGTAGCCTGCCATATTCACACCCATATCGGTAGGGCTCTTGTAAGCACTCTCACCGTAGATACGAGTGAGAATTGCATTGAGAACAGGGAATATTTCAACATCACGATTATAGTTGACTGTCGTTTCGCCATATGCCTCAAGATGGAATGGATCAATCATGTTCACGTCGTCAAGGTCAGCAGTAGCAGCCTCATAGGCAAGGTTTATCGGATGCTTAAGAGGAACATTCCAAATAGGGAAGGTCTCAAACTTCGCGTATCCCGCATTTACGCCGCGCTGATGCTCATGATAAAGCTGGCTCAGACATGTAGCCATTTTTCCGCTGCCGGGTCCGGGAGCTGTTACTACAACGAGACTGCGTTCGGTTTCGATATAATCGTTTTTCCCGAAGCCTTCCTCGGAAACAATAAGCTCAACGTTGGAAGGGTAATCGGGGATAATGTAGTGACGATAGACTTTAATTCCGAGTCTCTCAAGGCGCTTCTGAAAAAGCTCAGCAGCAGGCTGACTGCGATAGTGCGTGATGACAACGCTGCCGACAAAAAGTCCTATTCCGCGGAATGCGTCAATGAGCCTGAGTGTATCCTCATCATAGGTTATACCGAGATCGCCGCGGCGTTTGTTGCGTTCAATATCATCTGCTGAAATGGCGATGACGATTTCGGCTTCGTCCTTCATTTTCAAAAGCATTTTGACCTTGCTGTCCGGCTCAAAACCGGGAAGCACTCGTGATGCATGATAGTCGTCGAACAGCTTGCCGCCGAACTCCAAATACAGCTTGCCGCCGAATTTTGCAATTCTTTCTTTTATGTTGCGCGACTGCTCACGCATATATTTTTCATTGTCAAAGCCTAT
>CAVAPG010000073.1:5680-8066 GCA_963590435.1 bacterium | reverse complement strand
GGACCTTGGAGAGCGCATCGACGATATCCTGCGCCGAGTGACGCCGACCTATGACATTGAGCACATCATCGTTCATCGTTTGCGGGTTTACGCTTATCCTGTCAACGCCGTGTGCACGCAAGACTTTGAGCTTGTCGAGAGTTATTGTATCTGGCCTTCCCGCTTCGACGGTGTATTCGCGCACGGCGGACAGGTCAAATGCCACTTCTATCTTTGAACACAGCTTTTCAAGCTGTTCGGCGCTGAGTGTCGTCGGTGTTCCACCGCCCATATACACAGATATGACAGATAGTCCAAGTTTTTTCACCGCTTCGGCTGCGGCTTCTATTTCCAGCATTAGCGCATCCAGAAACGGAGGTATGAGCTTCATGCTTTTTTCCACCGACTGGCTTACGAAACTGCAATATGAGCATCTCGTGGGGCAGAACGGTATGCCTACATACAGGCATATATCTTTCTTGCCGAGACTCTTGACAACTCTGTCAGTTACAAGCGATGTGTCAAGGCATAACTTTGCACGATCCTCGGTAACATCATAGTCGGAAATGAATTTCCTGAGCGCCGCATCAGGCGTTAAACCGTTAAGCTCTTCGCGAAAAAGCTTTCCCGGACGAACGCCGGTGAGCATTCCCCAGGCGGGCCTTTCATGTCCGGCTCGACGTGCCGCACGGTAGAATGCCGTTTTTATAATGCGGCTGCATAATTTGTCGCGAATAATATCATCGGTAAAAAGTGATGATTTGACAGCACTTTTTGCTCTGAACTCTTTTCCGCCGGAAACAAGTCTGCAGCTTGCGGTTGTAAAACAGCTGCCGCTTGAGAGCCGCAGCTCGACTCTGTCACCCACAGGTTTGCCGTCAGGGTATTCCGGACGCTCTGAAGGGTAGAGCGAAAGCAGCATCTGCTCGGCAGCGTATTTATAATTATGTCCGAAAAAATAAAGCTTCACGGCAATTACTCCTTGCCAATTATGTCTATTTAGTATAGCACAGTACGGATATTATTACAACGATTTGAAAGATTGCCTATATGAACATTTTTTCACTTTTTTGTGTTGTAATCAGTCAAATACTTTGTTATAATTTAATATCTATTGATAGACTCAATTACATCCTGATTTTCTGAAAACGGAAGCCGAAATGAAAAATTCTCAAAGATTATTTGAACCTAATACAAGACCTTTTTTGTTCTTCTTGATTGTTTTCGCAGTGGTAACGCTCGTCTTGGACAACCCGTATCTTGCCGCCGCGGAAGGCGTAGTCATCTTAGGACTTGTTATATACTCGCTCATTATGCGCTCGCGTCGAAGAAAAGCGCTGCTTGCATATATCGAGTCGGTTACATATGATGCTGAGACGGCAAAAAATAACACACTTTTAAATTTCCCGCTTCCGATTGTTGTTTTCAGACTCGATGATTCGCGCATTATCTGGGGCAATGAGATGTTCTTTTCGATAAGCGGACTTTCGGGCTCAAGGACAGATATAAGCCTTGCCGAGCTTATTCCCGATTTTTCCGGCAAGTGGCTGATGGAAGGGAAAACCCAGAGCCCTGATCTTTTTGAACTCAGGGATAGAAAATATCAAATATGCGGCAACATCGTCCGTTCCGGCGGAGAAACCGATGACAGGCATTTTATGGCTATCGCTTACTGGATTGATGTGACGGAATATGAAAATATCCGTGCTGAGCATGAGCAGTCAAAACCCGTTGCGGCCATACTGACGATTGATAACTATGAAGAGCTTATGAAAAACCAGCCGGAACGCGTCAGAAATGACTTGCGTGACGCTGTCGGGGATAAGCTAGACCAGTGGGGGAGCGACACTAACGGAATTGTCATCCGTTATGATCGCGACAGATATTTGTTCCTGTTTGAAGAAAGATATATGCAGGGCATTATAGATAAAAAGTGCGATATTCTCAGTGAAGTCCATCAGGTTGTCAGTCCAAGCGGCATACATGCCACGCTGTCAATCGGCATAGGCCGAGACGGCGAAAACTTGAGTGAAGCACTTCAGTTTGCGTCTTTGGCCGTGGAAATGGCACTTTCACGCGGCGGAGACCAGGCAGTTATAAAAAATAAGTTCAGCTTTGACTTTATCGGAGGCAAATCAGGCGAGGTTGAATCGAGCAACAAGGTTCGCTCGCGTGTCATGGCAAATGCCCTTGAATCCCTGATAAAGGATTCTTCGCGCGTCCTTGTTATGGGACATAAATTCAGCGATATGGACAGTATAGGTGGCGCGGTAGGCGTCTGCTGCCTGGCAAGAAAAAACGGTAAAAGTGCACTCATTGTTGCCGATACTGAAAAAAGTTCGGCAAAGCCGCTTATAAAGCTTCTGCGGGGAAGCGATGAATACAAGGATGTTTTTATAAATTCACG
>CAVAPG010000073.1:0-5670 GCA_963590435.1 bacterium | reverse complement strand
AGACCGGATCAGGTTGAGGACCTGCGACTTCTTCAATCGTGCAATCATGTAGCCGTTATCGACCATCACCGCAGAGCTGCCGATTATATTGACAGGGCAGACCTGAGCTTTATTGAACCGTATGCTTCGTCTGCATGTGAGCTTATGACAGAAATACTCGAGATGTGCAGCGATACGCCGAAGCTTTTGCGTTGCGAAGCAGAGGCAATAATGGCGGGCATAGTTCTCGACACCAAGAGCTTTACTATGCGCACGGGTGACAGAACATTTGATGCTGCGGCGTATCTGCGCCGCTGTGGGGCAGATACTGTAGCTGTTAAAAAGCTTATGCAGAACGGTATGGAACAGACCGTTGAAAAATATAAGATTCTCCAGCGGGCCCAGCTTTATCGGAATGTTGCAATCGCGGTGCCGGAGACTCCGCAGAGCAGGATTGTTGCCGCTCAGGCAGCCGATGAGCTGCTGAACGTTGCAGGTGTTGATGCTTCCATGGTGATGTACCCGACTGACGACGGCGGAGTTTTCGTATCTGCACGCTCAATAGGCGATGTTAATGTTCAGCTTATAATGGAAAAGCTGGGCGGCGGTGGAAACCGCGCGGCGGCAGCAGCGCAAATAAACGGTCTGACTCTTAAGCAGGCAACCGAGAAAATGTATGCCGCCATAGATGAGTATATTGATTCGTGATAATTCACGGGAAAGGAATGTATTATGAAAGTTATATTCAATGTTGATGTTAAGGGACAGGGAAAAAAAGGCGAATTGAAGGATGTATCAGACGGGTATGCACGCAACTATCTTTTGCCGAGAAAGCTCGCAAGCGAGGCAACTGCAGATAATATAAATGCCCTCAAGCTCAAAGAAAAAGCTAAAGCGGCACAGATTGCCCGTGAAAAAGCAGAGGCAGAGGCAAATGCAAAAAAACTCGGTGAAGTAACCGTAACCGTGCGCGCAAAGGCAGGGGATAAGGGCAAGCTCTTCGGTGCCATTACTTCGCAGGAGATAAGTGATGCTCTTAAGCAGCAGCACGGAATTGAAATTGAAAAGAATAAAATCGTCCAGGCCGAGCCTATCAAGACATTCGGTTCGTTCCAGGTCAAGGCCAAACTCGGGTACGAAATATCCGGAACAATCAATCTTTTGGTTATAGAAGCATAATAATAAATATGCATTAGTCTGTACGAAAGGATAAAACATGGAAGAGTTATTGGGCAGACAGGCTCCGCATTCTGCAACGGCAGAGCAGGCGGTTATAGGCTCTATGCTTATAGACACGCGCTGCATTCCGGATGTAATTGAACGTCTGCATGGTACGGAATTTTATATAAAACAGAATAAAGACATATTCGATACCATATATGCCATGTTCTCCTACGGACAGACTATTGATCCAGTCACGGTCCTTGACCAGATGAAGGTGCGCGGTGTATATACCGAATCGAGTACGGCGTATCTTGCTGAGCTTATGCGGATAACACCGACTGCGGCAAATGTGCTTGAATATGCAGCCATTGTTCGCGACAGGGCATTGCTCAGAAATCTTGCCGCGGCTGCCGATGAGATTAATAACCTTGTCTACGAAGGCTCCGGGGAAGCAGAAAATATTCTCGAAGCTGCGGAGACTAAGATTTATGCCCTGCGTCAGGGCCGCAATATAGGCGGACTGCTTCCAATATCGACTATTGTGCAATCAGTGTACGAGAATATATCGGAAGCCGCATCCAGCGGAAAGGCAATCCCGGGACTTTCAACAGGACTTAAGGATCTGGATAAATTTATTCTCGGTCTTAATAAGGGCGAGCTTATTCTTATCGCCGCACGCCCCGCAATGGGAAAAACATCTATAGCACTCAATATTGCAATGGATGTTGCAAAGCACTCGGACAAAACCGTCGCGGTGTTTTCCTTGGAAATGAGCCGTGAGCAGCTCGTAAGCAGACTCCTCGCGCGCGAGGCTTCGGTCCCATCACAGAATATGCTCACAGGTCAGCTCAGCCCGGATGAATGGCGCCGCCTTGCCGCGGCGGCACAGATTGTCAGCGCAACCGATATGCGCATTGACGATAACTCTATGCTGACAGTCGCCGACATGAATGCTCAGTGCAGAAGACTTTCAAATCTCGGACTTGTTGTCATCGACTATCTGCAGCTTATGCAGTCCGCGGGCGGCAGAAGTAATTACAATGAAAATCGTCAGCAGGTTGTCAGCGATATAAGCCGAATGCTGAAAATTATGGCAAAGGAGCTGAATGTTCCCGTCATATGCCTAAGCCAGCTCAACCGTGCGGCAGTGGGCAGAAACGATAAACGCCCCATGCTTAATGACCTGCGCGATTCAGGCGCTATAGAACAGGATGCCGATGTTGTCATCGGTCTCCATCGTGAAGGCTACTATGATCAGGAAAGCTCGGATCCGTATCTTGCCGAAGCCATAATTCTGAAAAACCGCAAGGGTCAGACCGGCACTGTGTATCTGCAATGGCTGCCTGAGTTCACCAGCTTCGGCAACCGCACATCGAAAACCGATGACGATTATTGATTACATAAAAGAAAACAAGCTTTTAGAACCGGGCGACTGTGTTCTGTGCGCCGTTTCAGGCGGAGCGGATTCTATGTGCCTTCTGCATTATCTGAGCCGGAACTCAAGGCAACTCGGAATAGAAGTTTTTGCAGCAAGCTTTGATCATATGCTGCGCGGAGAGGAATCGGCTTCGGACTGCCGATTTGTTGCCCAATGGTGCCGACAGCATGATATTGAATGTATTGTCGGCAACGGCGATGTTCGTGCCTTTTCCAAACTTAATGGATTGAGTGAAGAGGAAGCCGCACGGACGCTTCGCTATGATTTCCTGAATAAAGCGGCAGATGAGCTTAACTGTAATATTATAGCAACCGCCCATAATGCAAACGATAATGCAGAGACAATGCTGTTAAATCTGACGCGCGGCAGCGGACTTAAAGGTCTGTGTGGTATTCCACCACGGCGAGGGAAGCTAATCCGGCCGCTTCTCGGAACTACACGCCAAGAGATAGAAGAATACAACGAGGAAAACGGAATAGAATATGTCACAGATAAGACTAATCTGAGCGACGACTACACACGCAATATCGTTCGCCATCATGTGACGCCTGTTCTTGAAAATATCAACCCTTCTTTCTTTGACGCGTGTGTGCGTACAACGCAGCTGTTGCGCGAGGATGAGGCATACCTTGATGAACTGGCGCATAATGCATATGCAAAACACTATAAAAACAACACATTTTCGGCAAATGTAATGACCTCGCTGCCAAAGCCGGTTGCAATGCGTGTGCTGCGGCTTATATGCGGTCGAGCACTGAGTTATAACCATGCCAAAGCAGTGTATGATATAGCATCGTCAAAAGAATTTAAGTCAGCGGACATATGCGGAATGCGCGTCGTCTGTGACAGAGGTACGCTTTATTTTGGCGCAGAGTACTATCCGTTGCCGAAAGATACCGATATTCAAATAGGCGAAAGCAAATTCCTTCCCGACAGGGGAATGAACATAAAAAGCGAACTCATAAAAAACTGCACAGATTTTTTTCAATCATTTAATATTTTGTCCATTAATTACGATAGCCTTTGTGGTAACATATCCCTTACGTCGCGGAGACCCGGGGATAAGGTGAGACTTGCCGGCAGAGGATGCACGAAAAGCGTAAAGGATCTTTTTTCTGAGGCAAAGCTTAATCGCTTTGAGCGGGATATGACTCCGATACTGCGGGATGAAAAGGGCATCGTTGCTGTTTATGGGTTTGGAATTGTGGAAAGATGTATTGCAAGCCCCGGAGATAATGTGCTTCGGGTTACAATAAATAAAACCAAGCATATGGGAGAATAGTTGGAAATGATAAGTGACATTGAGAGAGTGTTCTTCACGTCAGAGGAGATTGAGGAGAAAGTTGCCTCACTCGGGGAACAGATATCCAAGGACTTTGAAGGCAAAAATCCGTTGTTTGTCGGCGTTCTGAAGGGCTGCTTCGTTTTTATGGCCGACCTTATGCGTCATGTGAGCATTCCGTGCTCAATGGATTTTATGGCGGTTTCGTCGTATGGCGCCGGTACAAGCTCATCCGGTGCGGTAGAAATCCAAAAGGATCTCGGACAGAATATCGAAAATCGCCACATAATTATAGTTGAGGATATCCTCGACAGCGGCAACACATTAAACTATCTGCAGAGCTATCTTATGACGAGAAAACCGGCATCGATTACGATTGCAACGCTTATGGATAAACCTTCTCGGAGAACGGCTCCTGTTTATGCTAAATATTCATGCTTTGAAGTGCCTGATGAATTCGTCGTCGGTTACGGACTCGATTATAACGAGCAATACCGTAATCTGCCCTTTATCGGAGTGCTTAAGCCCGAAATATATACGAAATAAATCAAGGCACGGACATTATATTTCCTGTCTAAAAGGACGTGATTAATTGAAACCTCAGCGCAACAGAGCGAGAGATATAGGATTTTATGTTCTGATACTGGTGCTGCTTGCATGCACTCTGTTCACTCTGCTCAACCAGGAACCCGAAGGCGATGAACTTACTTATGCCCAGGTAAAACAATATTTCAAGGATGAACAAGTTGAAGAATTCACTTATAACGGTTCGAAAAATATCCTTGAAATGAAGATAAAAGACACAAGCTCAAAGGACGGCTACAAGACTGTCTATTATGAGATGTACAGCTTTTCTCTGTTTTATGAAGATTTCGGCGAGTTAATCGAACAGCAGTACGAAAGCGGCATAATCAAGGACTATCAGATTGAACCGGTTCAGTCCACCTGGTGGCTGCAGCTTATTCCTTATGTCCTGTTTATCGGCTTTATGATATTCTGGATTGTCATGATGCAGCGTGCACAGGGCGGCGGCGGAGCCGGCGGCGCGATGAAATTCGGAAAGGCCCGAACCCGCCTCGGCAGTGATGAAAAGAACAGAAAAACATTCAACGATGTTGCCGGCGCGGATGAGGAAAAAGCCGAACTGCAGGAACTGGTTGAATTTCTTAAAAACCCCAAGGCATTTACTGCTATGGGAGCAAGAATCCCGAAAGGCGTCTTGCTTGTAGGCCCTCCGGGAACCGGTAAAACTCTGCTTGCAAAGGCTGTTGCCGGTGAAGCAGGTGTGCAGTTCCTCTCCATATCAGGCTCTGACTTTGTTGAACTGTATGTCGGTGTCGGTGCATCACGTGTGCGCGACTTGTTTGACCAGGCGAAGAAAGTTGCACCTGCAATAATCTTCATCGATGAGATTGATGCCGTCGGTCGTCAGCGCGGCTCCGGTCTTGGCGGCGGTCACGACGAACGTGAGCAGACGCTCAACCAGCTGCTTGTTGAAATGGACGGTTTCGGCAATAATGAAGGCGTCATTGTCATGGCGGCAACAAACCGTGCGGATATTCTCGATAATGCATTGCTGCGCCCAGGACGCTTTGACCGTCAGGTTTATGTCGGCATGCCGGATATAAAGGGCAGAGAAGCAATATTGAAGATTCATTCACGCGGTAAGCCTCTGGCGGATACAGTTGACCTTAAGTCAATAGCCAAGGGAACACCCGGATTTTCCGGTGCTGATCTTGAAAACCTTATGAATGAAGCTGCACTTCTTGCAGTACGCCGTAAGCATCGCTTCATCACAATGGAGGAC
>CAVAPG010000072.1:4058-8081 GCA_963590435.1 bacterium | reverse complement strand
AAGACAACGACGACGTCCAAAACGTCTGGCACAACTGGGAAGACGCTGAGTAATATAATTATTATAAAGAATAATAACCGATCAAAATAGGCAGCCGTAAGGCTGCCTATTTTTCGCTGTCTGGTATATATTCTGCAATATCAGATAAGCTGCAATCCAAAATCGAACATAACTGATTCAACGTATACGTGCTGATATTCCCGTTTTTACGCAATCGATCAAGCTGCCCGGAACTTACCTTGAATTCTTTAATAAGCCTGTATTGGGAGATACCTTTTGACTTCATAGTATGCCAGAGTTTGTCATAGCAAATCAATATATTCACCACCATAAAGAGATATACCATATATATGGTGATGCCTTATTATTGACAATAGCCCATATACGGGCTATAATGATAACTATCCACTTTGACAAAATTAAGAAGTAAGAGAGGTGTTATAATGAAAAAAGTGGTATCATACATTCTAGCTGCCGTTATGTGTTTGTCACTGTGCGCTTGTGCGGGTGTGAGTTCGGCAAGCTCTTCAAAAGCAGAGAATTCTGTTTTGACAGGTGCCCGCAGCGAAGACGGGGGTTATGTTGTTCCTATGCTGCCGGGTAAATATACAACAAAGAAACTTAGTGATTTGGATGATGACATCAAATGGGCAGCGGTTACTCCGGACAGAAATAATATAGTATATCTAACAGACGAAGGAACATTATACGCTGTTGCCGCTGATGCTGTTGAGGCAGAAAAAATTGCGTCGAATGTGTCTGAAGTCGATAAACTTGAAAATTCAGGCCTTGTTTACAAAGAACAATTCGATAATTCAAATGACGACTTGTTCGTATACTATAGGTATACCTTTTCTGATAAAGAAATCGTAAAATTCGGTCTGGTGTATAATCGGATTTACACAGAGGATTCCCTTGATATGGCGTATGTTTTGTTTGACGGAATCGAAAATCGTGAGAGCTTAAAAAGTATAAAAGATCTGAAAATATCTGTACGAATTTTGAAAAACGACTCCGTTGAATCAGTAACCTTATCAACAATTTCATACGATAATATATACGATGTTACACTTTTGGCAATTTCAGAGAATGCCGATAAATTGATTTGGAGTGAAGAAGAAAGCTCAAGTAGCGGTGAAAGAGTGTATATCTACGCGGATGGCGATAAGGACGTACTGTGCTCAGTTGATGGCAGCGTAATTAACGTGCAATATAATAACGATATGTCGTTGATTACTTTTACAGACCGGAAAAACAGCGTATTTTATGCTGCTGTCAATGGCGATACAGAAAAATATAGACTTCCGAACGATATATCGTGGGAAGATATTTATACGGATAAAGGCGAAGTATCGGAAAGCACTTCATCGATAAAGGGCTTTTACGTGTCATGCTACACGGGGAACAGTTATTATAATTATGATTTGTATTGGGTAGACAAGGAAGGCGACAGAGAGAAAATAGCGGAAAATCTGCAGGACTATAGAATTATTAACGACAAAATTATTTATTTGGACGAAGAAGACAGGCTGTATTCTGCTAAGCTATCCGAAAGAGAGATAATAGACGAAACCAAGATCGCCGGAGACGTGGAAGGTTTTTATCTGGCAAATGACGGCGAAACAATTTACTATTACAAAGATCTCGGTGGCAGTAATGTGTGGACACTGTTTGCTTATACAGGAAAGGGCGACCCAGAAAAAATCAGCTCAGAGGCTGCAGGTGTATATAGTCCTCTGTTTTGCATTTCTGATGATGCAAAATATGTCTACTACTTTGAAGACCTTGAGAAAGTCGGTAGCAGATATTGTGGCACCCTCATGAAATATTCTTTGAAAGATAAAGAAAGCACTAAAATCGCGGGTGAAGTTTTGACATATTCACTTTCAGACGGAAAGGCGCATGATGATTACATTTATGCCAATACGATAGACAGCGATTGCTTTATGTACAAGAAATATCTTACTGATGACGGAACGGATGTTGTCTATAATCTGGTTTTGTTTGACGGCAAAGACAGTAAGGTAATAGCCGATAATCTTACGACAGCTGAGAACACTAAAAAACAGTAACAGCAACAGAGGCTGCAGATTAATATTACATATTCCTGCTATTCATCAGAAAGAAAGTAGTACTACAATAATTTAACCAAATATATCATTGCAACAAAAAGCCTTGACGCTGTAGCAGAAAAATCCCTGCAGTCGCCAAGGCTTTTGATTGTAATATGAAAAAAAGATTGTAAAATCCTACGACCTTTCTTGACACGAAAAATCAGACTATGCGAACTTCATCACCTTCTATGGTGAAATTCGCTTTTATTCTTTGATCTTCAGTTATCTCACGCATGTAATTTACAATATCGTGGAATCGTGGATCGTCAGCGGTTAAGGTGTGGGGGACTGCTTTTTCATCAAGCTGCACGGGAACAAATGAAACTTTCTGGATTTCTTTGTTGTCGATAATGCACTTAATGAAGAGCGATTTATACGAGTCAACCGGCATCTGACGTTTGCTTTTCTTCATATCCGGGTTCAGTGCTGCTATATCCTGGTGAGATTTAGATTCGGTTAGATCACCCTTGCCCTCAAAAAAGCGTCCAGGCTCCTCAAGCGCAAAATTACCCATACTGTAAACAATGACTTTCCCCTTATATACCTCTATAGGCTTGAGAATATGAGTATGATGCCCGAGAATGATATCTGCACCGGCATCAATTGCAAAATGAGCGGCATACTTCTGATATTGAGCAAGTACCTTTGGTACAAAGTGAATTCCCCAATGAAATGAAACCATAAGAATGTCTACTTGCGGACGCAGCTTTGCAATATCATCGAGCATAGCATCAAGGTCATCGGGATGCGGCCATGAGAATAGTCTTACCGGAGTCTCGGGTTGGTCGTGCTCATTCGGTACTGCTGCGGTAATCCCACGAAGAGGTGCACAACCGGGGCGCTCCTCATTAGCCCAATAGTCCTGTGGAAGAATACTGTTGTAACCCAAAAATCCGATTTTGGTTCCGTCTAAATCAACAATTACAGGCTTACGTGCTTCAAAAATGTCTGCACCTGCACCGATGGTTTCAATTCCCTGCATGTGAAGGTTATCTAAAGTTTCAAAAAAAGCAGGGCGTCCCCAATCCATGCAGTGGTTTGTGGCGAAAGATATAACGTCGTATCCTGCACGGCGGATAGCATCGGCACTTTCGGGACGACACCGCATCGGAAGGCGGCACTGCGCCGCCGGCGTGCCGGTGTGGGCAATGCATGGTTCAAGCTGTCCGAATATTAAATCGGCTTTAGCAAGAGATTCACGAACGCCGTCAAAAATTTCATCCGGATTCGGCCGGTTAGGTCCGACATCACCTGTGGCGATAAATACTTTTTGGCTCATGGTTAAACCTCCTGAATAATTATTATAAGGTTAATTCATATCAAAACATGTTCAAAAATAGGGGCTGTAGCAAAATACAGCCCCATGTATCAATAAAAGGAATCAGAGAGTTAACTCGTTTCTCGCAATTACCTCATCCTGCATTGCCTTGTTGAGCTGTACAAAGT
The DNA here is from genome assembly GCA_963590435.1 of bacterium. GTDB lineage: Bacteria > Bacillota > Clostridia > Oscillospirales > Oscillospiraceae > F23-B02. The sequence continues at coordinate 4,521 of CAVAPG010000072.1, read as the reverse complement.
AGCAGCTGTAACCGGCTATGCGGACAACGAGGTCGCGGTATTCTTTCGGATTTGCCTGTGCGGCAAGCAGCTTTTCCTTGTCAACAACGTTAAACTGAACGTGCTTTCCGCCATTGTTTAGATATGCACGAATGAGGGCCGCAAGCTTCATTATATCCTCGTCGGTCTTCAGAACGCTGGGCGGGAACTTCATGTTCATAAGAGTTGCCATTGCGGGATCCTGGTTAATCTTTAATGCGCTCTTCATGATTGAAGTCGGCCCGTTGGTATCCATGCCGTGCATCGGGGATACGGTGCCGTCGGCAAGAATCTCGCCTGCCTTGCGGCCATCGGGAGTAGCGCCTGTCAGAGCACCGCCAGGCTGGTGAGAAGTGATGGATATACCGGTGGGGATGGTCTTGCCGCCGAGAATGGTGGGGACTTCCTCAATCATTTCATAAAGTGTGCGGTAGCACTCTGCAAC
>CAVAPG010000072.1:0-4048 GCA_963590435.1 bacterium | reverse complement strand
GTCTTTCTGCATAGCTTCATAGCCTTCCCAGTTTGCGTCAAGAGCTTCCTGAAGCTGTGCAAGAGTGTACTTCTTTTCATCGAATACAAGCTTCTTTATAGCGGCAAAGGAGTCACCCATATTGACCATGCCGATAGGATTGAACACAGCACCGTTTTCAAAGAGCATCTGACGGCGGAATGTATCCGTACCGGATTCAATGCCCTTCCACATAAGGACGGAGCGCAGAGGATCGACCAGTATTTCCTGAGTGACCTTCAGCTCGATGTTGTTCTTCTCGCCGACTATGTTGACACAATACTTCAGATGCTTAAGCCATGCATTCCAAAGCTCATCGTAGGTCTTGTAATCCTCAAAATTGCCCGGATCAGGTGTGCACTGACCATTGGTGGCAAGATCGATACCGTGATGACGGAATATATCAAAGAGAAGAGGAATAGTGACCATAGGTACCGGGCCGACGCGGGATTTGCCGTTGGCAAGGTTGCCGTCAAGGCAGCCGCAGAGCATATAGTCGCGTGCTTCTTCAATAGGAACACCGCGGGTGGTGAAGGTTGCAATGTAGGACTTGTCACCGATAAATGCGGGCATGCCCAAACCGGCACGTACAACCTCAAGAGCCTTCTTCATGAGCTTGTCGGGAGTGCCTTCCCAAACGCGGACGGTGATCGTGTGCTGCGGAACCATGGTGATAAGTGCGGCATCGAGAATCATGTAGGAAATGTCGTTGGTGGCATCTTTCCCGTCGGGAGTCTGGCCGCCAATGATAAAGTTATGCCACTTTGCCATACCGGCATTCTTTTTGCGGTTGTTCTTTCCGGAAGTACGGTTGAGCTCCATGTCCTTCAAACGAAGCAGACAGAGCAGCTCGGTTGCTTCCTCGGGGGTGATGCGGCCGGCGTCAAGGTCGGCCTTGTAGTAGGGGTACATGATCTGGTCGAAGCGATCGCCGGGCAGAGTGGTGCTCGGGGAGAGCATAAGAAATTCAAACCAGAATGCCTGCATTGCTTCACGGAAGTTTCTGGCAGGCTTGCCGGGAACCTGAGCACAAATTTCGGAAATCTGCTCAAGCTCAGCCTTGCGGACAGGATCCTTTTCTTCAGCGGCCATCTTGGCAGCAAGCTCCGAATAACGGAGACCGAGCTTCTTTACTGCGTTCAGGCACATAATTGCAGCCTGATAATAACGGAACTTGTCAACTGCATCTTTGTCGCAGAAATTGAGCTGATCACGGTACTTCTCACACTCAGCCACAAGTGCATCAGTGCCCTGATGGATAATCTTGCGATAGTCAACGCCGAGCAGGTACAGTGACGGTCCGAGGCCGAGACCGGACTGAGCATATCCGCCGCCGACACCTTTACCGGCTGATTTGTCTTTCCAAGGCGGAAGAATTACGCCGGCCTTGAGCAGGTTGATAAGTCTCGGATTCTCATAAATTATCTCGCCCATCTGACCAATAAGAGTATTGGGCTTCTGGCGCTGATTCAGCTCCTGAAGATCAATCTCATCCTGAGGATCAATAATATACCCGTCTTCTTTCAAGGAGTCGATTTCATCCTGCGGCCAAATACCGTAGTCGGGGTCTATCTCCAGACCCATCGGCTTTGATGCGCCTATACCTACGAGCAATTCGTCATCGGCAATGGCAATAGGCATTCTCTCAACATACGCCTGCAGAGTCTTGGCGCGGAGAATGATGATAGGGTCATTCTTGTTCTTCTCACGAACATCAAGCGCAATGCGCAGCTTTTCAATTCCTATTGGGTAGGAATCAACAACTACGCGCTTTTTGATTTTGGCAACTCTTTCGTACATTTGGAAACTCCCTTCTGAATAAACAAAAATTAGATCGTTACAGCCGCATTGAATATCGTATATACGAATACGGTTGTAATCTATCATCTGATGTGTTAAGATTATATCATACACGAAAAATATACTATGTATACTTTGTACATAACACTGTGTGAAAATGCACAAATGATAAGGGGACTGAGTAATGATATCGGTCAATATGTTGTTGGTATCGCTGGAAAACCATATAATACGCACTAATTTCCGCAATGACAGGCTTTTTCGGACATTAAGTGTTCTTCTTATGACATCAGAGGAAACGGAAATTGATAACGATTGTATATATATCGCGGATGCAGATACTGCTAATGAAGTCCTTTCTGGAACAAGGGATGTAAAGAACTTGATCTTGTTCGTGGCAGGAGATCTTCCGGATATTGATTCCCTATGTGAAAATACCGGTGCAAATGTCTGCACCACGGATTTGAGTTATGTGCAGCTGCATAATAAGCTTTGCCGAACAATTGAAATCTACAGGTGCAGACAAAGAAAGCTCGATAAGGACGTGAATGCCGACAATGCATTTACCATATTATATAACGCATCAAATCTTGCCGAGTCGTCTAATTTCTTCTTGAGCAGCAATCATCAAATTATCGCAAGCTCTTCCCGTACAGAGCACATAGCTTTGCTGCAGGGAATTATCGACTATAATAACAGTTCAATTGAACAAAAGATTCTGCCGATATTCGGAGAACTGGACAACTGCAACGGCTGTGCATGCATCGGCCTTGAAAATAAATTAAATCTATGCGCGGCGATTGTCGGCGAAAACAGCAGAATTCATGGGTATTTGCTTGCGGCTTCTAATGAAGAAACAGAGATACTTCGACAGATTACGCTTCAAACTGCGGCCACGCTTGCACATAATCTTGCTAAGGGCGGTGCATTTGACAAGAAACGACTTTCGTTTCAAACTTTGGCAGAAAAGCTTCTGCTTCCCCAAAAACCTCCTGCAAACTTAGATGAGCTGCAGATACAGCTCCAGCGCCTGCCGATTATCCCTAAAAAATATATGAGGGGTATTATTATACGGCCAAGCACAGAATTTTCTTCAAAATTAGAAAAGATTGCAGAAAGAGCGGCTCAAGTATTCCAAAAGAGTAATGTTGCAATACTTAATGATGAATTATATGTTCTCATTTCGAGTAACTACAGCACATGCCCGATGAATATTGATAATGATGAGTTGAATTCATTCCTGGAAAATTATAAGGCTTATGCAATTATAGGAAATCCGTCAAAAACGACAAAGACTCTGCGCACCATGTATTTGCAGTGTAAAGCAGTATTTGATGTTACGCTCAGAGTCCGGTACCAGTTGAACGGCAGATGGTTTTACTTTGAACGTTTCAGCCAATACTATATCATAGACGTTTGCGCAAGATATCTTCAGGAGGAGCTTGGAACGGAAGATATTATTTATCTCTGCAATCCGGGTGTACTTGCCATAACGAGGTATGACCGCACAAATCAATCGGATCTGAGAGATGTGCTTTTTAACTACTTAATGAATCGCTGCAGCATTTCAAAAACAGCCGAAAAGATGTTTATGCATCGAAATACCGTTATATATAAGATTAACAAAATTGAGGAAATATTGGGGCAATCTATGGACGACCCATATCTGCGGCATTCTCTGATTTTTTCCTGTATGCTTATTAGGTACAGAGAAAACTATCAGGAAAAGCGAATTTCCCTTGATGTATTTGAAAGAACAACGCCTGAAGAAAAATGATGCTGTTTACTTGCTTTGCAATATAAAGAGGCGCCCGGCTTAACGCGAAAGTCGGGCGCATTATATATTATTTAAGTGCGAAAAGTTTGTATCTCACGCTTCCGTTGAAGCGAGGAAACATATCTGGCTTTCAATCTCGGAATACAGCCTGACATCCTCACCTGAGAAGTCGACGATGATATAATCACACAATCTCCAGCCTATGACAGCAGCCTGAGCCGAGCACGGTTTCAACACCGTTGTTAAAGCCTTCATATTCTTCATTCGGCACAAACGCAAGCACGGTTCCGGCAAAGCCTCCCCCGTGAATGCGAACCGCACCTTTTCCGTGCAAAAGTCGGCGGCACAGGGCAAGAGTAAATGCCATGTCCTGATGCCGGCTTTCTCCGTTAGGTGTTACATTTTGCAGATAAAGCCATGAGGATTCTCCGGATAGGCGAATATTCTCAAGAA
>CAVAPG010000071.1:0-8223 GCA_963590435.1 bacterium | reverse complement strand
GGAACTGTTGCAAGCCAGAAATAATTATAATCGTAATAAAAGGTAATTTAATATCGCAATTTATGCACCTCGGCGTTGCGCAGAGGTGCATCTTTATCGAATACATTAAAAATTTAACATAATAGTATTTACTTAGCACCGGAAATGCGTTAAGATAATGCAAAGTTTGTATGACTTCGGAGGTGTGCTATGTCTATTGAAGTATTTACCGACTCAGCAGCCAACATACCGGCTGCAAAGGTTGAGGAAAAAAACATACACGTTATTCCGTGCAGCTATGAGCTTGGCGGAAAAATAATAAAATGCCCACTGGTTCCGGAAGATTTTGACGGACATGAGTTTTACGATTTGCTTCGCAATAAGGCCGAGGCAAAGACGAGCATGACAAATGCGCATGATATAGCAGAAGCGTTTGAGACGGCACTGTCCGCCGGCAATGATATTGTCTATATCAGCATCTCATCCGGAATAAGCGGAACATATAATGCAGGCTGCCTTGCGGCAGAGGAATTGCGTGGAGAGTATCCTGAACGGCGCATTGAAATATTCGACTCAATGGGTGCAGGTTTGGGTATCGGATTGCTTGCCATGAAAGCTGCCGATTATAGGGATGCAGGTCTGAATATGACCGAGCTTGTTGAGCATCTGGCGGCAGACCGCAGTGGCTTGTGTGAGTATTTCACGGTTGACGATCTCATGCATCTTCGCCGCGGCGGCCGCCTTTCCGGCATAGCCGCAATGGTAGGAACGGTTCTTAATGTGAAGCCTCTTCTGCGCGGCGATGAAGAAGGAAAGATTGTTGTCTTCTCCAAACTTCGGGGAAGGAAAAAGGCGATTGAAGCCATCGCCCATGAATACGAAGCCAAGGTGATCAATCCTGAACAGCAGTGCATCGCAATAAGTCACGGTGACTGCCCGGAGGATGCAGAAAAGCTCGCAGAGCTCGTCAGGAAAATAGCCGAGCCGAAAGAGCTTATTATAGCCATGCATGAGCCATTTACGGGCATTCATGTAGGACCGGGTATGCTGTCTCTGTTTTTCATAGGTGCCGGTAGATAAAAAATAAAGCAACGCGGGATTGACTGCTCTCAACCTCCGCGTTGCTGTTTGCTGTAAGGCAATAAAATTAATCATTATTTAATTGCCTTTTTTATATAATTATTATATAATGCAATAATTAAGATAATATAGCCGGATTGTTGAATTCGGTCGGTGAAGATGATTGGGGATTATAATGCAGGACGTTTCAAATTATTTTTTAAGAATGCTCAATTACCTTTCAACAATAAGCTTTTGGGATGTCGTTGATATCCTTATTGTTGCTTTTCTGTTCTATAAAGTAATTGACCTCGTTCGAAAAACAAGTTCATATAACCTCGCAAAGGGAATTCTCGTGCTGCTTGTTGTCCTGTGGCTTTCGGGACCGTCTGTTTTCAACCTTACAATGATTAACTTCATCCTGCGTAAGGCGGTCGAGATCGGCCTTATAGCACTGGTTATAATCTTCCAGCCGGAGCTGAGGAAGCTCCTGTCTAAAATGGGCAGTAAAAACTTCTATGGGATATTTTCACCAAAGGTTCAGACAAACAGCATAGCCGATTCAGCCATTACTCAGACTGTACTTGCCTGTGAGCAGATGTCAAAGACGAAAACGGGCGCTCTGATTGTATTCGAGCGCGGCGTAATGCTGAATGATATAATGACGACCGGAACGATAATCGATGCCGGCATAACAGCTGAACTGCTGAAAAACATATTCTATCCTAAGGCTCCGCTCCACGACGGCGCACTAATTGTCAGAAATTTCAGGATTGCCGCCGCCGGATGTGTGCTCCCACTCACATCAAAAACTAATCTTAGCAAGGACTTAGGTATGCGCCATCGCGCCGGAATCGGTGTCAGTGAAGTGTCGGATGCTATAACAGTTATCGTATCCGAAGAAACCGGAGGAATATCGATTGCGGTTGAGGGAATGCTCAAACGAAATCTTTCGGTTTCCATGCTCGAGCAGATACTCAGAAAAGAACTCATAGTGGAAGAAACAAAGAAGAGCACGGCAGTTGAAGTTTTTTCACGTTTTTTCAATAAACGTAAGGTGAATGACGATGGAACAGAAAAAAAGAACTAAAAAGATATATGACAGCAAAGTGTTCTGGGTGATTGTTTCATTGTTCTGCTCTCTTATGATGTGGGCATATGTCACAAGTCAGGACACGACCGATAAGGATTTGACCTTCTCGGGCATAGCTGTTGAATTCGAAGGGCAGGAGGAGCTCCTTGCCGAAAAAAATCTTTCAATAACCGATGTCAGCGCAGACACTGTAAGCATTGTCGTAAGAGGCAACCGAAGCACCATATCAAAGCTCAAATCATCGGATATTAAGGCAGTTATTGATGTAAGCGATATTACTTCTCCCAATAACATGACATGGACATACAAAATCGTCTTCCCGAGTTATATAAACGAAAGCGAAATAAGTATCGTCCGAAAAACTCCGGATACGATTAACTTTACCGTCATAAAAAACGGCAGCAAAACCGTTGAGATCAAGGGCAGCTTTGACGGAGAAATTGCCGATGGCTGTGTGGCAGAAGAATTCGTTTTTGATCCGGAAACAATTACGATTGAAGGACCGGAAGAGACTATAAATAAAATTGACCATGTTTGGGTCTCATTCGGCAAAGATCAGAAGATAGATTCGGCTTATGTCGAAGAAGCTGAATTTACATTGCGCGATAAGAACGATAAAGAGATATCTAAGGAAGGACTGCGCATTTCCGAGGATACTATAACCGCAACTCAGCCTGTTTTGAAGACCAAGGAGGTTCAGCTGAAGGTTCAGCTTGTTTCAGGCGGCGGTATCACCTCAAGCGATTGCAATGTAAGTATCAATCCGGCCAGCATTAAAATAGCCGGTGACTCAAGAATCATTGATGAAATCGAATATATCGAGCTTGGGACGATAGATTTGTCTTCTTTCGACAGTGGGTATGAGCATACATTTGCAATTACATTGCCCGATGATGTGCAGAACATCACAGGCGTTACGGAAGCAACTGTTAAAGTCGAGATATACGATTCGTATACAAAAACATTTACGACATCGAACATTGCATGCAAGGGTGTATCCAACGGATACCATGCAACGATTGATACAAAGGAAGTTGAAATTACCCTTCGCGCTTTAAGCCTGGATACACTCAATAAGATTAAGTCAGATGATATCATGGTCATAGCGGATTTGTCCGATTACGGAACAACGACAGGGCAGGTTATCGTTAACGCCAAGGTATCTGTCTCCGGACATGACAATGTCGGCGCGGTTGGAGATGTCAGGGTAACCGTAACAATATCTAAGGATTAAAACCGGAGGTCTGAAAAATGACGCAGGATGCAGTAGTTACAAAGGTGTTGCCAAACGGAATGGCGGAGGTGGTAGTGTCAAGGGGCACTGCCTGCGGAAGCAACTGCGGCAATTGCGAAAGCTGCGTGTTTCAAAACGAGATTAAAGCCTTTGCAAAGAATTCTATACATGCAAGACCTGGCGAAAAAGTGATTATAGAAAGTCTCAGTTCAAGGATTTTCGGTGCTGTATTTGTTGTTTATATAATTCCGCTAATTGCTTTTATCCTCGGCTATGCAGTTGCATCGGCCTGCGGATTAAGCGAGGGAACGAGCATTTTATGCAGCTTTCTTGCCCTTTGCATTGCAGCTGCGATTATGGTTGTATACCAGCGCCGCAGCAAACGGAAAAATCCGATTAAATTTGAAATAACTCAGCTTCGTTAAGGTGGATATAATAAAACAATGATAAAAAGTATGACAGGTTACGGCAGTGCAAAAGGCACTGTCGAGGGAATTGAAGTCAGCGTAGAGCTAAAAAGCGTAAACAACAAATTTCTTGACACTTCAGTCAGAATGCCGCGCAGCTTTTTGTTTGCGGAGGAAACCGTCAAGCAGGCTGTAAGCTCCCATATCAGCCGAGGCAAGGTCGATGTGTTTGTAACTGTTGATTCGTCTATGGCCGATGATGTCGTCGTCAGGGTGAACGAGCCGCTGCTTAAGGGGTATTTAGATGCATTGAAGCTCATTTCAGACAAATATGGCGTTGAGAGCGACCTGAGCGTAATGAATCTAAGCCGTATACCGGATGTGCTCTCAGTTGAAAAGAAAGAACTTGATGCAGAAGCAGTTGCTGAAGGAATACGCAATATTGCCGAGAAAGCCTTATGTGACTTTGACAGAATGCGAATTGTCGAGGGCGAAAAGCTTAAAGCTGATGTGCTTTCCAAGCTTAAAAACATTGAGGACTATGTTTCGATAATTGAGCGGGATTCACCAAACACCGTCAAAGAATACAGAGAAAAGCTTTTTGCAAAGCTTACGGATGTACTTGGATCTTCAGATATCGATGAGTCAAGAATCCTGACCGAGGCGGCAATATTTGCGGATAAAATTGCTGTAGATGAAGAAACGGTCCGTCTTCGCAGTCATATTGCCCAGCTTAAGAATATGCTTGAAACGGGTTCGCCTATCGGAAGAAAGATTGATTTTCTCCTTCAGGAGTTCAATCGCGAAGCAAACACAACCGGATCGAAATGTCAGAATTCCGATATCGCTCATGTTGTCGTAGATCTCAAATCGGAAATTGAAAAAATTCGCGAGCAGATTCAGAATATAGAGTGAGGACAGTATGACGCTCATAAATATCGGATTCGGAAATATGGTCAGCGCCGAGAGGATCATTGCAATGGTCAGTCCGGAGTCTGCACCTATAAAGCGTATGATTCAGGATGTCAGAGAAAAAGGATTGCTGATAGATGCATCATTCGGCAGAAGCACGAGGACGGCGATTATTATGGACAGCGGCAATGTTATTTTGTCCGCGCTCACGCCCGATGTCTTGTCGGTCCGAATGTCAAATAAGAGTGAGGAAGGTAATGCAAATGGCTAATCAGAGAGGAAAACTTATTGTTATATCCGGACCGTCCGGAGCGGGAAAGAGCACAGTCGTATTCAAGGCCCTCGAGGGGCGTGATGATGTATGCTTTTCTGTTTCAGCAACTACCAGAAAGCCGCGCCCCGGCGAGGTTGACGGCAAGGAATATTTCTTCGTGGATTTGGATAAATTCCGCGAAATGGTTGCAAATGACGAATTTCTCGAGCATGCCGTCTATGTTGCCAACTCATATGGTACGCCTAAAGCATATGTTGAAAAGAAACTGAACGAAGGAATGAATGTCCTGCTCGATATTGAAGTTCAGGGAGCACTCCAGGTGCACGAAAAGATGCCGGAGGCGGTCATGGTTTTCATTATTCCTCCATCTATGGCGGAACTTGAAAAAAGACTTCGCAGCAGAGGAACCGACTCTGAACGCAAGATTGAAGCACGACTGATTCGCGCAAAAGAAGAATACGCAGCAGCTGATTTTTATGATTATATTATAATCAACGACGATGCTGACAAGGCCGCAAAGGAATTTTCAGCAATAATAACCGCAGAATACTGCAAATACGATCTTAGAAAAAACTATTTAAGTGAGGTAGACTAATCATGATGCTTTATCCACCCGTTGCCGAGCTTGTAAGCAAGACAGGCAATCGTTATCAGCTTGTAAACCTTGTTGCCAGAAGAGCGCGCGCTATTTCCGCTGCCGCTGAGGAGGAAGGTTATATTCTTGATAAGAAGCCGGTTTCAGCGGCTATTGATGAAGTTTATACCGGCAAGCTTACTATAGAAAAATGATTTTACAGCGGGACCGTAATGCTCCGCTGAATTTTGCTTAAGGATGGTGGGGCATGTCGAAAAATTGCATAGCAAAAATTGCTGTTGCAGCCGCAAATTACAGCATTGACAAGCCCTATGATTATCTTGTACCGGACAGCATGACCGATTTAATTTGCCCGGGAATGCGCGTCTCAGTTCCGTTTTCGAGAGGGAATCGACGCAGTGAGGGAATTGTGCTTGGACTGACGGACAGCAGTGAATATGAAAAGCTCAAGCCAATTGAATCGTGCCTGGACAGAGAGCCTATGCTGTCAGAGCAGCAGCTTAAGCTTGCTCTTTGGATGCACGACAGACTGTTTTGCACTGTTTATGATGCGGTCAGAACAATTTTACCCGCCGGCTGTTGGTTTAAAGCCAACGGTGTTCGACAGGTAAACGATAAAATTCGAGAGATGATAAGTCTTTCAATTGATGCAGATGAGGCTTTTTCAATCGCTCAGTCAAAGCGCAGGAAGGCCCCGATGCAGGCATCTGTATTAGAGCTTCTCTGTTCAACGGGAAAAGTTTCGGCCCGCGAGGCGATGCATTTTACCGGAGCATCAAAGCAGTCGGTCAATGCACTTGTTAATCTGGGGCTTGTTACGGTCGAGTATGAAGAAGTGTTCCGACGCCCGAAGATATGGACAGGGAAACTTAAATCACTTCCGGTCTTGAATGCAGATCAGCAGTCTGCATATTCGGGACTCAAGGAGCTTCTCGAAAAGCCGACTCCGGAAGCAGCGCTTCTTTACGGTGTAACCGGCAGCGGTAAGACGTCAATATATATACGCCTTATAGCGGATACAATAAAGTCCGGCAAATGTGCGATTCTTCTTGTTCCGGAAATTGCGCTCACCCCGCAAATGATACAGACATTCTCCGAGTATTTCGGTAATAATGTTGCAATATTGCACAGCAGCTTGGCAATGGGTGAGAGATATGATGAGTGGAAGAGAATAAACAACGGAGAAGCAAAGCTTGCAATAGGTACGCGCAGCGCAGTGTTTGCGCCGTTTGATAATCTTGGCCTCATAATCATAGATGAAGAACATGAGGACAGCTATAAGTCGGAAAATTCGCCGCGATATCACGCCAGAGACATTGCAAAATATCGATGCGCGAAATCAAATTCGCTTCTTCTCCTCGGATCTGCAACTCCCGATATCGAAAGTCGATACGCAGCCGAAATAGGTAAATATAAGCTGTTTGAGCTTCGAGGCAGATATAACTCAATGCAGCTTCCCAATGTCGAGATAGTCGACATGAAGCAGGAGCTGAAAAATGAAAACGGCAGTGAATTGAGCGTGCGTTTAAAAACAGAGCTTGAATCAAACATTTCCCGCGGTGAGCAAAGTATATTGTTTATTAATCGCCGTGGTGCAAATAAGCTTATTTGCTGCTCTGATTGCGGACATGTATATAAATGCCCAAATTGCAGTGTGTCACTGACATACCACAGCATAAATAAACGCCTCGTATGCCACTATTGCGGATATTCACGCCATGTTGACACTAACTGCCCCGACTGCGGCGGAGAGCTGACATTTATCGGAGCCGGAACTCAGCTGATCGAGGAAGAGCTGAAGCAGCTATACCCCAATACTCCAGTGCTCCGCATGGATACTGATACGGTTAAGGCTGCCGGCAGTCATGATGCGCTTCTCAGCAAATTCAGAGATGAAAAAATCCCAATAATGGTCGGCACGCAAATGGTGACAAAAGGCCTTAATTTTGAAAATGTAACGCTGATCGGCGTTATTTCCGCTGACCAGAGCCTATACTGCGGAGATTACCATGCGGGTGAGCGGACATTTTCACTTATAACTCAGGTTATAGGACGAAGCGGCAGAGGGCAGAAGCCGGGGCGCGCGATTATTCAGACATTTACTCCGGAAAATGAAATCATTCGTTTAGCGGCTGCACAGGATTACGATGGCTTTTATGCCACTGAGCTGAATCTGCGCAGAATTCAAAATACGCCGCCGTTTGCGGATGTAATCTCAATAATCGCTTCGGGAACCGATGAAAAAGCAGTAATAAAGTGCTGCAGAGACATTTGCATCGTTATAAAATCATCGCTTGCAAACAACAGCAAGGCGCGTGTGCTTGGTCCCGCTCCGCTTGCCGTTGTCAAGGTTAACAATCGCTACAGATACAGAATAAATTTAAGCTGCACAGCAGACAGATACATGCGTCAACTCGTTTCGTCTGTACTCATTCGCTGTGCAAAATCCGGTAAATACAAGGGCGTCAGCGTGTTTGCTGACATTAACCCTTCTGATTAGGAGAATAATATGGCACTCAGACATATAGTGACACAAGAAGATCCAATCCTGCACAAAGTCTGCCGCGAACAGGTGAAGTTTGACGCGAGACTCCATCAGCTGCTTGATGATATGGCCGAAACGCTTGATGCTGCAAACGGAGTCGGCCTCGCTGCACCCCAGGTGGGCAT
>CAVAPG010000070.1:0-8247 GCA_963590435.1 bacterium | reverse complement strand
CGGCATGAGTAAAACCCACGCCCTTGGCTCCCCTGTGTAAGGGGAGCTGTCTGCGAAGATGACTGAGTGGTTGCCGTACTTGCTGCGCAGTCGGTTATATGCTTGCTTAGCCGACACTCACGGAAGAAAAAATTTAAATTCGGGGCTTGACAACGGAAAATCAGGTGCTATAATGCAAACATCAAACCAGTGACGAAGAGTAGTAGCTTCGGGAAGCTGACGTTAAGAGAATCGCGGGCGGTGTGATCGCGGTCGTCGGTGCGGAGTGAATGGACTTCGGAGGGCGGCTTGAAAGGGCTTTGAGTCTGAGTAGATGCCGACGGGATCCCTCCCGTTATCAATCGGGATGCGTATGATGGTACGCATAAGCGAGCGGACGAATTTTTCGTCAATTTGGGTGGTATCGCAGGAGCGCAGCTCTTGTCCCATTGTGGGATAGGAGGCTGCTTTTTTTGTTTTGTTAAAAAACGGCTCCCCTCCATCTGCACCCGAAAAAATAAAAATTTTTTGGAGGAAAAAACAATGAAGAACAGCATCATCAAAAAGGCACTGGCACTTGTGTGCGCACTGACAATGGTATTTGCGCTCTGCGCCTGCGGCAGCACGGGAACCGACAGCGGTGACGACAGCGCACAGGTTTATAAGATCGGCATCTGCAACTATGTCGATGACGCATCCCTCAACCAGATAGTTGAAAACATCCAGGCTCAGCTCAAGGCAATCGGCGAGGAGAAGGGCGTTACCTTCGAGATCAGCTATGATAACTGCAACGCCGATGCAACCGTTATGGAGCAGATAATCTCCAACTTCATCGCAGACGACGTTGACCTCATGATCGGCGTTGCGACACCCGTTGCGATGCGCATGCAGGCACTGACCGAGGATAACGAGATCCCCGTTGTTTTCTCCGCAGTTTCCGACCCTGTCGGTGCAGAGCTTGTTGAAAGCCTCGATGCACCGGGCGCAAATGTCACCGGCACCAGCGATTATCTCGATACGGACGCAATCATGAATCTCATCTTCGCAAATGACCCCGACGCAAAGAAAATCGGCCTTCTGTACGATGTTGGCCAGGATTCTTCCACATCCGCAATCGAAGCTGCAAAGAAATACCTCAACGACAAGGGCGTAGAGGTTGTTGAGCACACAGGCTCCACCGCAGACGAGGTCATGCTCGCCGCAGAGGCAATGGTAGCAGACGGCGTTGACGCAGTGTTCACTCCGCAGGATAACTCCATCATGAAGGCAGAGCTTGCAATCTACGAAACCTTCGCCAAGGCAGGCATCCCCCACTACACCGGCGCTGACTCCTTCGCACTCAACGGTGCATTCCTCGGCTACGGCGTTGACTACGCAAACCTCGGCGTTGAGACTGCAAACATGGTCGCCGACATTCTCCTCAACGGCGCCGACCCCGCAACAACCGCAGTAAAGACCTTCGATAACGGCACAGCAACCATCAACACCGAAATCTGCGAAGAGCTCGGCTATGATTACGACACCGTCGCCGCCGCATTCGAGCCCTACTGCACCAAGATTAACACTATCACCACCGCTGAGAGCTTCAGCGATGCCGAGCAGTAAAACGCAAGGCAGCACAGCTTACAGCATATAGTATATAGTATATAGTATAAGAAAGAGGAACCGATATGGATATTGCAACGATACTGAGCCTCGGGCAGACAGCGCTTGAGCTGGGACTTATCTGCTCGCTGACGGTGCTCGCACTGTATTTGAGCTACAGCATGCTCAATGTCTGCGACCTGTCGACCGACGGCTGCTTCACACTGGGCGCCGCGGTCGGTGCCGTGGTTGTACTCTCGGGGCATCCGTATCTTGCGATACCCGCCGCGATGGCCGCCGGCGTGTGCTCGGGCTTCATAACCGCAATACTGCAAACCAAGCTCGGCGTCGAAAGTCTGCTGGCAGGCATCATCGTCAACACCGGACTTTATTCGATAAACATCGCAATCATGGGCGGCTCATCGCTGCTGAACATGAACAAGGCCGACACCGTCTTTACGATGATGAAGGATCTTCTTGAGGGCACGGCCTTTGAAAAGCAGTATAAGCTCGCGGTTGCACTCATCGCCGTTATAGTTATTTTAATTCTGCTGACGCTGTTTCTGAAAACGCGTCTGGGCCTTGCGATAAGGGCAACGGGAAATAACCCCGACATGGTGCGCTCATCCTCGATAAACACCGTGTTCACGACCATTGTCGGCCTGTGCATCGCAGGCTCGTTCACGGCCCTGTCCGGCTGCCTGCTGGCGCAGTCGCAGAAGGCCGTCGATATAAACATCGGAACCGGCATGGTTACAATCGCGCTTGCATCGCTGCTCATCGGCGGCGTTATCATGGGGCGCGGCGGCATATTCACCCGAGCCGTGGGTGTTGTCCTCGGCTCGATTCTGTTCAGACTGGTCTATACGATCGCACTGCGCTTTGATATGCCGGCATTCATGCTCAAGCTCATATCCTCCGTCATCGTTATTCTCGCAATCTCGATACCCTATCTTAAAGGTCAGATGCCGATGATAAAGCGGCGGCTCGGACTCAAATCGCAGAAGGGCGGTGTGTGATATGCTAAAGCTCAATAAAATAAGCAAGACCTTCAATCCCGGAACCGTAAACGAAAAAACAGCGCTCAGCGGACTTTCGCTCGATGTCAATGACGGCGATTTCATTACGATAATCGGCGCAAACGGCGCGGGAAAATCCACCCTGTTCAATGCCATCGCCGGCAGCTTCTTCACCGACAGCGGCAGTATAGAGCTCGGCGGGAAGGATATAACATTTATGCCTGAGCACAAGCGCGCACGCATGATAGGCAGACTGTTTCAGGACCCGATGCGCGGCAGCGCACCCGGCATGAGCATAGAGGAAAACCTCGCCATGGCGGCAAAAAGCGGCGGCTGGTTTTCGTATATAACAAAGGCAGACCGCGCAATGTTCCGCGAAAAGCTCTCGCTTCTGGACATGGGACTTGAGGACAGACTCACACAGCCCGTCGGCCTGCTCTCGGGCGGCCAGCGTCAGGCACTGACGCTGCTTATGGCGACAATAGTTCCGCCGAAGCTTCTTCTGCTTGACGAGCATACGGCGGCACTCGACCCCGCGACGGCGGAAAAGGTTCTGGAGCTTACCAAGAGCATAGTCGCAAAGGACAATATCACCTGCATGATGATAACCCACAATATGCAGTCTGCCCTTGATCTGGGAAACCGCACGCTTATGATGGATAACGGCAATATTATCATGGACGTGTCGGGCGCGGAGCGCGACGGCATGACCGTGCAGGACTTCCTCGACCGCTTCAAGGCCGGCTCCGGCAAAGCTCTTGATAATGACCGCATGCTCCTGAGCTGAGAAACGCATAATATTAAATTTTAAATTATCTTAAACGGCAGTCAACGATTGCCGTTTTTTTACGCCGTTTTTATTCTCTGCGGCTTTATTTTAAGCTTTGGGCGTGATATTATATCAGGCATGACAGACAATAAAATCAGCATAAGCGATAAGCTTCCCGAAAAATTAATATCGGCATTCGGCACGGCGGCGCTTGCGGCGGTGTTTGCCCTGTGGTGCGCCCGAAGCGGCTATGGTGCGGTCGGATATACGGCAGCGGTTGTCAGCGTGCTTGCCATGCTCGTGCTGTGCCTGCGTTTTGTGCCATCGTTCTGCGCATTTTTACGCGACGGCGGCGATTGCAATTGCGATGCCGTGCCCCAAGCCGAAGGCGGCATATGCGCCGAAATTTTTGCGTTCATTCTGCTCTGGGATGGTTTTATTATTATCTTCGGATTTATCCTCCGGCGTGTTTTCGGCTATTGCGAGGACGCCGGCAGCTATCTGAACTTCTGGCTGTGCACCGACAGTCAGCATTATATGGACATTGCCCGCGACTGGTATCTTTCCGAAGGGAGCATGGACAGGCTCGTGCAGCTTGTGTTTTTGCCGGGATACCCGATCGCCGTGCGGATATTATCATACATATCCGGAAGCTGCCTGTCGGCTGGATTTATAATCTCCGGCGTGTGCTTTGCAGGCTCGGGCGCTATGCTCTATAAGCTCCTGCGATTTGATATGAGCGGGAGTAAGGCCCTGCGTGCGGTTAAATTCTTTGCCCTTTGTCCTGCGGCGTTTTTCTTCGCCGCACCCATGAGCGAGAGCCTGTTTATTCTGTGCACGCTCTCGTGCCTGTATCTTGTCCGCCGCGGAAGAGTTTTCACAGGAAGCATTCTCGGCGCATATGCCGCGTTCACGCGCTCATTGGGGATTATCCTCATCGTGCCGGTTTTCCTCGAGCTTGTTCACAGACGCGTCAAGGCGCGCGAGTATCTTGCAATTATCATCATTCCGCTCGGCTTTGCGGCGTACTGCCTTGTAAATTACACCGTCTCCGGCGATGCCTTTAAATTCACCGAGTATCAGAGCGAGCACTGGGGTCAGCAGCTCGGCTGGTTTTTCAACACCGCCGCCTATCAGACCGAAAACGCCGTTTCGTGCTTTTCCTCGAATGCTCCGTATTTTTGGGGGCTGTGGCTGCCGAATCTGCTGGCGCAGGTGTTTTCGCTTGCATTAATAATTGCCGCGGCAAAGAAGCTCCGCACGTCCTACACCGCGTATTTCATCGCCTATTTTGTCGTTGCCATCGGCGCGACATGGCTTCTGAGCGCACCGAGATACCTTGCGGCAATGATCTCGCTGCCTGCCGCAATCGGCGTATTCAATCTGCGCCCGAGGACCGAAAAAATTCTGCTTGCGCTCAGCGCGGTTCTCCTGATTGCGTATTTTTCCGCGTTTCTGCTCAGATGGCAGGTATGGTAAAAAATTAGCATAAATTTTTCTTGAATTCCCTATATTCTTGTGATATAGTAGTAAAGCTAATAATCAAAATGTGTCAAAATCGAAAGGATTGAATATAAATGAGCACTGTTAAACTTATTCTCACCATCCTTCAGCTTCTGTCCGGTCTGGCAGTAACAATCGTTGTTCTTATGCAAAGCGGTAAGAGCGCAGGTCTGTCCGGTGCAATAGCCGGCGGCGCTGAAACCTTCCTGAGCAAGGGCAAGGCAAAGTCCCTGGACGCAAAGCTTGCAAAGGCAACCAAATGGTTTGCAATCGCTTTTGTTATCCTTACCCTCGTGCTGAACCTTATCTGACAGCGCGCAAATTTGAGAAAGCACGGCGCAGTCATTTCCGACTGCGCCTTTTATTTTATTATGAATGCTGAAAAGAAAAACAAGGTTGAATTCAAGGAAATTATCCGCGGCGTGAAGGCCGCGTTTCCGTCCACGCTCCCGATATTCTTCGGATGGATTTTCGTTGCGCTGACATACGGCGTGCTGATGGAGGAGCTCGGCTACGGGCCGCTGTGGACGATGCTGTTTTCGCTCATATGCTTCTGCGGCGGAATGCAGATTGCCGCCGTGCCCATGATGGCAGCGGGCTTTGACCCGGTGCAGATGTTCATAATGAGCTATTTTGTCAACTTCCGCCACACGTTCTACGGTCTTGCTCTGATTGAGAAATATAACAACGCCATGCCGTTCAAGCCGTTTATGATCTACACTCTCGCCGACGAGCCCTTCTCGCTGGCGGTGACGACCGAAGCGCCCGAAGGACTTGAGCCGCGGTATTTCTACTTCGGCCAGTCGCTTATTCTGTGGTTTTACTGGGGCGGACTGACTGCAATCGGCGGTCTGCTCGGCAGGATTATCACCTTTGACACAACCGGACTTGACTTTGCGCTCAACGCGCTGTTTATCGTGTTCTTCCTCCAGCAGTGGAAGGATAAGTCCAACCGTCCCGCCTGTCTTATAGGCGTTGCGGTCACGCTTGCCGCTCGGATTATATTCGGCTCGACGACGTTTCTTATCCCTGCGCTCATGGGCCTGCTCGTAATATTCTGGCTGGGGAGGAATAAGCTGTGAAACTTACCGTTATTCAGACACTTGTCATCATCCTCTGCATCACCGCCGCCACGCAGATATCGCGCTGGCTTCCCTTTATCGCCTTTTCCGGCAAGAAGGAGACTCCCGAATTCGTAAAATACCTCGGCCGCGTTCTGCCGCCGGCACTCATGGGTCTGCTGGTCGTCTATTGCTTCAAAAGCACGCCCATACTCACAGGCTCGCACGGACTTCCCGAGCTTATCGCGGCGCTGTTTGTCATAATAAGCTACGAGTGGAAGGAGAATCTGCTTATCTCCGTCGGCGGAGGAACGGCCGTGTATATGCTGCTCGTCCAGCTTGTGTTTTAAAAATCCATAACAAATTCAAAACCCGTCGGAGATGCCGACGGGTTTTCTGCATATAATTATAATAGCTTTTCTTTGCAGTAATATCTGCGCTTGCCCTTGGTGTGGCTTCCGTATTCGACGGCCTGCTTCGGGCATCGGCAGATGCATGCCATACAGTGGGTGCAGTCATCGCCCCAGACGGGCCTGCCGTTTTCGATGCGTATGTTTTTCGTCGGGCACATGGCGGCACAGCTGCCGCAGCCGATGCACTCGTCCGTTGCGCGGAATTTCTTCGCCTTTACAAACAGCGGATAGAAGACCGCGTTCACCGGAGCACTGTAAATTTTATCTAAAAGCCCTATCTTCGGTTTGGCAAAGCTCTCGCCTGCGGCGATGCTCTCTGCCAGAAGATCAATGCGCCCGTTTGCGCGCACGATAATCTCCGCCTCTTCCTTCGGCGAGGGTGCCGAGAACATGGCAATATAATTTTCCGGCATTTGAACTCCGGCGCAGCCCTTGAAGTTCATGTTTTTCCCGGCGCACCATTTTTCAGCGTAATATCCCGCGTTTCCGTTCTCGCTTCCGCAGGTCATAACAAAGTAGATATCCCGACTGCCGCGCAGCTCGGTTTTGTCCAGCAGCCGGCGCACTATGCGCGGCACGCGCCACGCGTATGTCGGCGTGACGATGACCCAGGGCTTATCCGACTGCAGCTCGGATGTGTTGTTATCGCGAATCCTTTCAAACAGATTGACCGCCTCGTCGCCTGTTATTTTCGCAATGCGCAGGGCGGCATACTCGCTGTTTCCCGTTCCGGTGTAGTATAAAATCATGGCCTTTTCCTCCGTTGTTTATGGGCTTATTATATCAGCATATGTTTTCAATTTCAACATCGATGCAAAAATCTCCCGATCCGGCAAAGGCTCCGAATCGGGAGAAGGCTTAGCTTATTCTGTCAGTAATTTATGACTCTCAGCTCGAAGTAATCCTGCGGATGCGCGCAGGTCGGGCACGACTGCGGCGCTTCGGGTCCCTCGTGGATATGTCCGCAGTTGCGGCAGATCCAGATTACCTTTTCCTTTTTTGCAAAAACGCTTGAGCTGCGGACGTTCTCGAGCAGCTTGAGATATCTCTCCTCATGTTCCTTTTCGATTGCGCCCACGCAGCGGAAAAGACGCGCTATGTCGGCAAAGCCCTCGTCTTCGGCCTCCTGAGCCATACGGGCATACATATCCGTCCACTCTTCGTTTTCGCCTGCCGCCGCCGCGACAAGGTTTTCCTCCGTTGAGGGTATCGCGCCGCCGCACAGAAGCTTGAACCAGAGCTTGGCGTGCTCTTTTTCGTTTGCGGCAGTCTCCTCGAATATTGCCGCTATCTGCTGATATCCGTCCTTCTTCGCCTTTGACGCATAGTAGCTGTATTTATTGCGTGCCATGCTTTCGCCTGCAAAGGCCTCCATAAGATTCTTCTCGGTTTTTGTTCCCTTTAATTCCGCCATGACGGCACCTCCTTTTATCTGTTGATGAAATTATATCATCTGTTCACCGCGCAAAATGTAGAAAATGCTACAAAATCATATTGATTTATGCCGCCTTAACGGATAAAATGGCACTGATAATACAGCCATCACGACGATGTAACCGACTGCATTGCAACTATGGCAACCCCTCAGTCATGCTGACGCATGACAGCTCCCCTTACACAGGGGCGCCAAGGGTGGAGGGTTTTACGCTTGCCGCGCTATTTTGAATGCATACTATGTCCAAATGCAAAATTAGGAGAACAGAGTCGCGCTTTGCTCATTGCCTCCACCTGCGTAAAAACAGAAGAGCGATGTAACGGTTTTGCCATTGCCTCCCCTGTGTAAGGGGAGGGGGACCGCTTGCGGTGGTGGGGTTGCAGACTAAGGCAGAAGTACAAGCATATAACCGACTGCATTGCAACTATAGCAACCCCTCAGTCTGCTTCGCAGACAGCTCCCCTTACACAGGGGCGCCAAGGGC
>CAVAPG010000069.1:0-8699 GCA_963590435.1 bacterium | reverse complement strand
TTTATATAAAAATGAAATGAGGATATTAGATGCCCAGTAAGAAAAAGAATCTGGTCATAGTTGAGTCACCGGCCAAGGCCAAGACAATAGAAAAATATCTCGGAAGTGATTATAAGGTAGTTGCTTCTATGGGTCACCTGCGTGATTTGCCTAAAAGCACCCTCGGAATCGATATTGAAAATGATTTTGAGCCGAAATATATTCCTGTTAAAGATCACAAGGAAATTATAGCTGAACTTAAGAAACTGAGCAAAAATGCGGAAACAGTCTATCTCGCAACCGACCCTGACCGTGAAGGCGAAGCTATTTCATGGCATTTAAAGGAACTGCTTGCTCTTCCGGATGAAAGGGCAAGGCGTGTTACCTTTAATGAAATAACAAAAAAGGTAGTCACGGAAAGTATAGGTAAACCGCGTGATATCGACAATAACCTCGTTGATGCTCAGCAGGCACGCAGACTGCTTGACCGCTTGGTGGGCTATAAGCTCTCACCTTTGCTGTGGAAAAAAATACGACGGGGCCTCTCGGCAGGGCGTGTTCAGTCAGTGGCAACCCGTATGGTCGTTGACCGTGAAAATGAAATAAGAAGCTTTACTAGCGAAGAATACTGGCTGCTTGACGCCATGCTCGAAAGCAGCGAAAACGCAAAATTCACGGCACGTTTTTACGGCAAGGACGGGAAAAAGCTTGAGCTTAAATCAGAAAGCGATGTAAATGCCGTTATCAATGCCACCAAGGACGAGCCGTTCAAGGTTGAGACGGTTAAACGAGGGAAAAAGCAGCGCAGTCCGTCGCCTCCGTTTATTACATCAACTTTGCAGCAGGAAGCCAGCCGCCGCCTCGGTATGACTCCACGCCGCACTATGTCTATTGCTCAGCAGCTTTACGAAGGCGTTGACATTACAGGTCACGGGACAGTAGGCCTGATAACTTACATGCGTACAGACTCCCAGCGCCTTTCCGATGAAGCACTGATGGCTGCAAAGAATTATATAATCGACCATTACGGAAAAGACTATTATTACGGCTCCTTCCGCGTATATAAAACAAAGTCCGGAGCCCAGGATGCACATGAGGCCATCCGTCCTACAAATATTGAATTAAGTCCGGATGTTGTTCGTAAAGATCTGACATCTGATCAATACAGATTGTATCGTCTCATTTGGGGAAGATTTACCGCATGTCAGATGGCAAACGCCATTTATGATAATGTCGTTGTTGATGTCGATTCGGCGGGTTATGTCTTCAGAGCAAACTATTCTGAGATGCGTTTTGCCGGTTATACGGCCGTTTACGAAGAAGGCAAGGATGAAGAAAGCGATGAGCCTCATTGTAAACTACCGTCGCTCGAGGAGGGCGAGCAGGTTTATCTTGAGAAGATGATTCCCGAGCAGCAGTTTACGCAGCCTCCGGCCCGCTACACAGAGGCCACCCTCATCCGTGCAATGGAAGAGAAGGGAATAGGCCGCCCATCTACATATGCACCGACAATTTCCACGATTACATCACACGAGTATGTAGTAAAAGACGGCAAGTATCTTAAGCCTACCAACCTCGGGGAGATTGTCACACAGCTGATGGAAGAAAGGTTCCCGGATATTGTAGATCTGAAGTTTACAAATCATATGGAAGCCGAGCTTGACGAGGTAGAAAGCGGCAAGTTATATTGGAAAGAGTTGCTCCGTAGCTTCTACGGGGACTTTAACAATGAACTTACGGAAGCTGAAAAAGCTCTTGATGGAGTGAGAATCAAGGTCCCTGATGAGCTGAGCGATGAATACTGCGATGTTTGCGGCCGCCAGATGGTTGTAAAGTCAGGTCGATTCGGTCGTTTCCTCGCATGCCCCGCTTATCCCGAATGCAGCTTTACCAAGCCTTTGGTTATAGAAATGCCCGGCAAGTGTCCCAAATGCGGAAGCCGCATCCTCAAGCGTACGTCGAGGAAGGGTAACACATATTATGCATGTGAGCGTGGAGCCGAGTGCCCGTGGAGGGGAACCGCCGCTGACGGAAGTGAAATAAAGGGCTTCATGACATGGTATGTACCGACGAAGGATAACTGCCCAAGCTGCGGAAAGACATTATTCAAGCCAAGTGGGCGCGGCAGACAGAAAAGCTTCTGCATTAATGAAGACTGCCCTGAATTCGTTCCGGAGGATAAACGCGGCTATAAGAAAAAAACTCAGACCGGAAACGAATCCGGAGCAAAGAAACCGGCAGCCAAAAAGAAAACCGGTACAAAAAAGTCAAAGGAATAAACTAAAATGAAAGAAGTCACCGTACTCGGAGCGGGACTTGCCGGCAGCGAATGCGCCTGGCAGCTTGCCAAAAGGGGTATTCATGTCAGGCTTGTTGAAATGAAGCCCAAGAAAATGACTCCGGCTCATAAGTCAGAATATTTTTCAGAGCTTGTCTGCTCCAACTCACTGCGGAGTGATGAGCTCACGAATGCTGTCGGACTGCTTAAAGCCGAAATGCGAAAAATGGGTTCACTCATAATGGAGAGCGCCGACATAAATCGTGTTGCTGCCGGAGGTGCCTTGGCTGTTGACAGAGACGGCTTTGCAAGATATATCACCGAAAAGCTGACAGCATGCAAGAATATTGAAGTCATTCCGGCTGAGGCTCTGGACTTTCCGGATGGTGAATGCGTTGTAGCAACCGGTCCTCTTACAAGTGATGCGCTTGCCGATAAGATATCATCTCTTTGCGGCGGGGAAGGACTGCATTTTTATGATGCGGTGGCTCCGATAGTCACGCTTGAGAGTGTGGATATGGAAAGTGCTTTTTTCGCATCGCGTTACGACAAGGGTACAGCAGATTATGTAAACTGCCCAATGGATGAGGATGAGTACAAAAACTTCGTTAATGAGCTTTGCAACGCGAAAGAAGCTGCAGTTCACGGCTTCGATGATGCAGGCGTATTTGAAGGATGCATGCCTGTTGAGGTTATGGCTCGCAGGGGAGAAGACACACTGCGTTATGGCCCTATGAAACCGGTTGGCCTGCGTGATCCGCGTACGGGACGCGAAAATTATGCTGTAGTACAGCTTCGACGTGATAATGCTGACGGAACGCTGTACAATATAGTGGGTTTTCAGACGCACCTGACATGGGGAGAGCAGAAGCGTGTCTTCTCTATGATTCCGGCTCTGAAAAATGCTGAATTTATCCGATACGGGGTAATGCATCGCAATACATATCTTAACAGTCCGAAACTTCTGGATCGCTATTACCGATTGAAAGAAATGCCTCGATTGAGCTTTGCCGGACAAATGACCGGCGTAGAAGGATATGTTGAATCGGCGGCATCGGGAATGCTTGTGGGAATTGAAACATCTGCTCGCATTCTTGATCTTGAGCCCGTAGATTTTCCTCAGGAAACTGCGATTGGTGCACTTAGCCTGTATGTGTCCGGAGGCAGCGTAGGTGATTTCCAGCCGATGAATATTAACTTCGGAATTATTTCTCCGCTTGGATATAGAGTAAAAGGCAAACGCAATAAAAATGCAGAGATTTCCGCAAGGAGTTTGGCAATCATAGATGAGCTGATGAAAAAGGAGGTCTTCAACTGTGAAAATAATAGTTGATGCTATGGGTGGAGATAACGCACCTGAAGCTATTGTAAAGGGTTCCGTTTATGCCCGTGACAGCCTTGGCGTCGAGCTTACGCTTGTCGGACGCAAGGAAGAGATTGAAAAGTATCTTGGTGAAGACAGAAACGGAATTACAATAGTTGATGCAAGAGATGTTATAACAATGGAAGATGATCCGAGCACCGCAACCAGGCGCAAGAAAGATGCTTCTATGACAGTCGCTCTGAACTTGCTGAAAGATGGTAAAGGCGATGCAATGGTTTCGGCGGGGTCAACAGGTGCATTGCTCACCGGTGCAACCCTTATTGTGAAGCGCATCAAAGGCGTGCGCCGCGCTGCTATGGCACCGGTATTCCCGAGCCGTGAAAACGGTATTGTACTTATAGACTGCGGCGCAAATGTTGAGTGTACTCCGGAGTACCTCCTTCAGTTTGCTTATATGGGAAGCTATTATGCACACAGAATGATGGGACTTTCGCAGCCGCGTGTCGGTCTTCTAAACATAGGTACTGAGGAGACCAAGGGCGGAGAGCTTCAGCACGAGGCCTATAAACTTCTGAAAAAGGCTGACAGTGACGGCAGAATTAATTTTGTCGGTAATGTCGAGGCAAGCACGATGCTCTTCGGCGGAGTGGATGTCGTTGTAAGCGACGGTTTTTCCGGAAATATAGCTCTCAAAACTGCTGAAGGTGTTGCCAAGTGGCTGTTTGCGGAGATCAAAGATGTATTTATGATGAGTACGAAAAACAAGCTTGCAGCCGCCGTCATAAAAAAAGACATCAAAGGCGTTGCCAAGAGAATTGATCCGAATGAAGTCGGGGGAACCGCATTCCTCGGAATTTCAAAGCCTGTTATAAAAGCACATGGATCATCGGGTGATAAGGCGTTCTTTGCGGCAATCCGACAGGCGAAATCATTTGCCGAAGCAAATATTGTTGAAGATATCGAAAAGAACATTGATTACATGAAAATATCGGAAGAAGCGTAAGCGTTTTGAAAAGTCTTGAAGAAAAAATAGGATATACATTTAAAAACCCTCAATTGTTAAAAAATGCGTTGACACATAGCTCGTATGCAAATGAGAACAGAGCCGAGGGCGTGCCGAGTAATGAGCGCTTAGAATTTCTCGGAGACTCCGTGCTTGGATTCGTTACAGCGCGGCATCTCTATTCCATCGAACCATCTATGCCGGAAGGAAAAATGACCCGTATGCGCGCTGAGCTTGTTTGTGAACACAGTCTTTACGGTGTCGCTAAGGATATAGGACTCGGTGCATTTCTTGGAATGGGACACGGTGAGGAGAAGAACGGCGGCAGAGAACGCGCATCAATTCTTGCTGATGCAACAGAAGCTGTTATTGCGGCAATCTTTCTTGACGGAGGCATTGAGCCGGCAGCAAGCTTTATCGAGCAAATGATACTCAGTCCCGAGGCTGTCAGACTCCATCACGCGATTGACTATAAAACGGAGCTTCAGGAACTTGTCCAGCGCAAAGCCGATCAACTGCTTGTATATCGTGAGACGGGAGAATTCGGACCGGATCATGATAAAATTTTTTCTTCCGAGGTCAGCCTAAACGGAGAAGTGATCGGTCAGGGAAAAGGCAGAACGAAGAAAGAAGCCGAACAGGCAGCAGCCTGCATGGCGCTTGAGAGACTTGACAAATGACAGCACGAAATAATATTATTCCGGTATTTGTGCCGCACCTCGGTTGCCCGAACGATTGCGTGTTCTGCAATCAGCGCAGAATCTCGGGCCATATCGAACCGGCAACGGCACAAACCGTCAGAAAAGCAATAGAAGATGCAGCCGCCTTGACCCCTATGGGGACAAAGCGGCAATTGGCGTTTTATGGAGGCAGCTTCACTGCTATACCCACAGCATACCAAACAGAACTTTTGGAGGCTGCCCAGCCGTATATCAGGGGCGGAATTATAGATTCAATCCGCCTTTCTACCCGTCCCGATGCGATAGATGTCACCGTGCTGACAAGACTGAAAAAATACGGTGTGACCGTTATAGAACTCGGAGCTCAATCGATGTCCGACAGGGTACTTGAACTGTCCGGAAGGGGACATGACAGCTCTGCTGTTGAGGAATCGTCGAGGCTTATAAAAAGCTTTGGGTTTGCTCTTATCTTGCAGATGATGACCGGCCTGCCGGGAGATACCGATGAAAGCTGTATAGAAACGACCAAGAAAATTATCAGACTGAAGCCGGATGGAGTCAGGATTTACCCGACGGTTATTGTAAAAGATACAGTTCTGTGCGACATGTGGCAGGCCGGAACCTACAAGGAGCATACGGTGGAGGATGCTGTGCGGGTTTGCGCTAAGATTGTTCCGCTGTTCCGGGATGCGGGCATACCGATAATCCGCATGGGATTAAATCCAACCGAGGATCTTTCCAATGGGGATGCGCTTGGTGGAGCGTATCATCCGGCGCTTGGCGAGCTCGTGCATTCAAGGATAATGCTCAATAAAGCTCGCACTCTTCTGACTGGAAGTCCGGCAGGAAGCAGGGTAACGCTCGGTGTAAACCGATCAGACGTATCAAAAATGATTGGTCAGCATCGCTGCAATGTGACATCGCTTATTTCGGAATTTAAGCTTGCCAAGCTCAAAATTAATGAAGCAGATGTTAAAAATGGTGAGATTTGCATTATCTGTATTGATTAAAGCCTGTGTTTATTATACAATACATTCAATTGACTAAAATTAATGGGGTAGAATTTTGTATTTAAAAGCGCTTGAACTGCAGGGTTTTAAATCCTTTCCGGATAAAACCCGCATTACGTTTGAAAAAGATGTTACGGCAATAGTCGGGCCGAACGGCTCGGGTAAATCAAATATATCCGACGCAATCCTCTGGGTTATGGGCGAACAGCGCTCAAAAACTTTGCGCGGCGGCAAAATGGAAGACGTTATTTTCGGCGGAACCGAAAAACGAGGAGCTTTGGGATTCGCGCAGGTATCGCTCATTATAGACAATTCCGAGCACATTTTTGACTGCGACAGTACCGAGCTTATGCTTACGCGCAGATACTACCGCAGCGGAGACAGCGAGTATTATATAAATCGCGAGGCCGTTCGTTTGAAGGATATAAATAGCCTTCTTATGGATACCGGCCTTGGCAGAGACGGTTATTCCATAATCGGACAGGGTAAGATTGCGGATATTGTATCCAATAAAAGCTCTGATCGACGTGAGGTATTTGAAGAAGCCGCCGGTATTTCACGATACCGCAGCCGCAAGGAAGAATCAGAACGCAAGCTCGAAAAAACGGAAGAGAACCTTTTGCGTATCAATGACAAGATTGACGAGCTTGAGCTTCAGGTCGAGCCGCTTAGACGCCAATCCGAAACAGCAAAGAAATATCTTGTTTTGCGTGACGAGCTTCGTGTGCGTGAAATTTCCGTCTGGATGGCAACGCTTGATAAGCTGCATGAGCAGGCAGATGTTATAAAGAACGATTACGAAACTGCAAAGGCGGAGCTTGATGAAGCCCACCGAAGCCTTGAAGCAATGTATGCTTCGTCCGGCAGCATTTCAGAGCGTATGCACGAAAAGGACATTGAGGCTGATAAGGCGCGTGAACGTCTTTCCCGGGCTGAAACCGGTGCCGCCGAGCTGGACTCTCAGGCAGCTGTCCTGCGTGCAAATATAAAAAGCGGCAACGACTCCGTAGAACGCATGAAAAATGATATTGCCGGTGCGCAGGCGCGCATTGAGGATATATCACGTCAAATTGACGAAAACGAAAAGAAGTCCTCGGACCTTTCCGCAAATATTGCAGAGCTTACAAAAAAAGAAGCCGCGGGCTCAAACATTATTGACGGCTGCAGGATGAAACTGCAGAGCCGTGAGACGTCAATCTCACAGTTGAGAGAAAAGGTAAACCGCCTCTCAGTCGACTGCCGCAGTATGGATGCCCGTATTAATATGCTTTCCGAAATGGAAAAGGAATATGAAGGCTTCTCAAAAGCGGTAAAAACCGTTATGCGTGAGGCTAAAAGAGGGAATATTCACGGAGTTCACGGCCCTGTTGCCAACCTGATAAAGACAGACAATGAGTATGCACTTGCTGTGGAAACAGCGCTGGGTGCAGCTATGCAAAATATTGTAATTGACACTCAGAATGACAGCAGAAGTGCCATAGAGATGCTAAAACGTCTTGATTCCGGACGCGCTACTTTTCTCCCGATAGACACCATTCGCGGGAATATTATGAGAGACGCTCCTGTAAATGCTCAGGGGTTTGTCGGCATAGCATATGACCTCGTCAGCTTTGATAAGCAATATGAAGGCATATTTGCAAATCTTCTCGGACGGACGGTTGTTGCGGAAACGCTTGGAGATGCGGTTCGCATGTCAAAGGCAAACGGCAACAGACTGCGAATAGTAAGCCTTGACGGTCAAGTTATAAATTCGGGTGGCTCGATGACAGGAGGAAGTGCCGCAAAAGGCACCGGAATACTCTCGCGGGCAAATGAACTTGAAAATTTAAAAAAGCGCAGAGTTACTCTCGGCAGACAGTCCGATGCTGCACAGATAGAACTCGAAAAATCCGTGAATGCACTGTCCGGTCTTAGATATGAACTTGATTCGGCAATTGAGGAACGAGCCGAAATTCAGCGTGACAAAGCCTCAGCAGAGGCAGAAAGACGTGCTACAAATGCATCAATTGAACAGCTTAGGATTCTTTCGGACAGCTTGTCCGGGGACAGTGAGGAACGTCGCGATGCAATAGAAAAGGCCAAACTCAAGTGCGAGAAAATAAATGATCAGCTTAATTGCATTGTGGAGCAGCGTAATGAAATACTAGCCAAAGCCGAGCAAATTAAGGCAGAAATAGCGGAGATTAACGCAAAGCGTCTCGAACTTGAAGGCCGAAGAACGAAAGCCGATAAAGACAGCCAGGAGGCAAACCGCCGCTTGCTCGATCTTGAACGCAACTGTGCACGGCTGGAGCAGAAAAAGCTGTCCTCCGAAATGGAGGAAAAGCAAATACTCGATAAGCTCTGGGATAATTACGAGCTTAGCCATTCATCAGCACAACAGCTTCGCCAGCCGGTTGAAAATATTCAAAAGGAATCACGAGGC
>CAVAPG010000068.1:0-8734 GCA_963590435.1 bacterium | reverse complement strand
CTTTTACATGTGGCAAGGAATTCAGTAAATGCCATGTCATTATCAAGCTCCCCTATTCTGCCGCATCCGACAATGGATCCATTTTCATCAATTCCCGTGGCCTCAAGATAACTTTGCCGGTCAATCGACAATGCCGCCATTAATGCATCGTTCACGCCACCGTCTGCAATGTCAAGGTTTGTATGCATACAAATTGCTGATATATCATTTTTTATTAGATTTATTATTTTTCTTCCAACCAAATCATCCGAGGTTACGCTCTTTATTGAATCAAAAATTATGGGGTGATGTGAAACTATCAGTTGCGCACTACAACAAATTGCTTCAGAAATAACATCATCGGTTATGTCAAGAGCAACAAGGCACGTTTCCACTGTTTCGTCAGAGCTGCCGACTAAAAGACCGACATTATCGAAATCCATTTTTAAAGAAGCAGGAGCAAGATAATTTAAGTATTCATAAATATCCCTAACGCTGTCCATTATTACTCTCCTTCATTTGCTTAAGTTCATAAATCATATTTATAATTATTTTTTTCCACGCGTCCAGTGTATTATCGTTGGAAATTTCTATACCTTTAACAGCTGAAGTAAACCTTTTTATATGTCTATCAACTACAGCTTCAAACAACGGGCTCTCTTTTATCAGTTCGTATTTCCCGACAAATAATTCAGAATCCTTATATTTTTTGCCACTCCCCGGCTTTGCAAAAATAATCTGACATATTACGCCGTTATCTTCGATGTATTCATCATTAATAATATGAAAACCGTTGTTAACAAGCCAATACCGAAGTATTTCCGGCTTGGTTACAGGGTTAAGCACCAATTTATAATCATTTCTCTCCGACCATTCATTGATATCGTAAAGACCTCGATCAAGTATACCTGTAATGGTATCTCCGCCCATACCTGCCACTATAATTGTATCCACTTTTGAGCAATTAATGCCAGCAAGTCCGTCGCATAAAATGAGATCAACATCGGTTATTTCAGCATCGGCAAGGCTTTGCCTTGCTTTATTTAAAGGCCCATTATTTATGTCGCTTGCTGCAATATACCCTTTATAGCCGTTTTGGCGAAGTATAATAGGCAGTATTGCATGATCTGTGCCAATATCGGCTATACCATAGCCTCTTTTAGCCATAGAGGCAATAAGCTCAAGCCTGCTATTCATAAGTTTTCTCCCCATTATAGCAAAAAGCCGGACAAACCGGCTCTTTTTGCTATGTTATTGACTTGTTACAGTGCCAACAGGTATGCCTTAAGTTCAACTATAAATTCATCAGGATCAACGCCGTGTGCCGCGCATGCCTGTTCAAGACTTTCGGCAGTTGCAAGCGCGCATCCTAGACAATGCATACCAAGCTCCTGAAACTTAGGCATAGCTTCGGGGAAATTGGTTAAAATCTCGGAAATAACAGTTTCTCTGCCTATGTCCATAATTTTCAGCATTTCCATTATAAATTATCTCCAATCATAGGAATTTTCAGAATTAATAATAAAGAGTGGGACGCCTTTTTTGACGCCCCATCTTATAACCTTGGATTACTCCTTTAGGCCTGCTCCTTCATCTTTGCAAAGCACTCGCTGCAGTAAACGGGACGATCAGACTTCGGCTCAAAAGGAACCTTTGCTTCGCCACCGCAAGCTGCGCAAACTGCGGTAAAGAACTCACGGGGACCACGAGATGCGTTCTTGCGAGCATCGCGGCATGCTTTGCAACGCTGAGGCTCATTCTGGAATCCACGCTCTGCATAAAATTCCTGCTCACCTGCGGAGAACACAAACTCCTGACCACACTCTTTGCAAACTAAGGTCTTGTCTTCGTACATTGTAAATCCTCTCTTTGAAAATCTCGCCTGTCGGCTTTTATATGCGTCAGCTGCTGCTGATATCGCCTGATGTAAGCATTTGCGCCGTCTTGCGCCTTATCCTTTGTATTGCATTATCTACAGCTTTGTCGCTCTTTTCGGTAAGCTTAGCTATTTCTCTATAACTGAGACCATCAAGATAGTAAGTCAAAACTTTTTTTTCGAGCTTAGAAAGGCTGTCAAACAAGGATAAATATAACTGTTCTGTGTACTTTATGTTCTCTCGTGCCAGAACCTGCTCCTCAGGGGATTTCTGAAATAATTCAGTGCTTATAGTTGCCGTGGTCTGGGATTCATCTGAGAGTATTGACTCTAAAGGTACGCGATTGTTAAGCGGATTATGTTTTTGACTGGACGCTGATTTTACTGCCGAACGTAATCTGTTTCTGACGCACATCTCTGCAAATGTTTTAAAAGATGTGTTGTATTCGGCCTTATATTGTCTGATTGCGGCGAGTAGACCAAACATTCCTTCTTGGATAAGATCTTCGCTTTCTTCTCCGGCAAGGAATAAGGGGCGTGCGCAAACACGAACAAGCCTCATGTATCGGGAAACAAGCTCTTCTTCTGCTTGATCATCTCCCCTTGCGGTCAATTCAAGCAAATCAGAATCTCCCAAATTGGTGTACTCAATCATATTAAACCACTACAATATCCAACAATACAAGTTCAGTATATAACATTTTTGTTGAAAGTCAATATAATATCTTTGAAAATAATCAAAATTTTATTGAAACATGCCTTTACATATCGATTTCCTGCTGCCCAAGTTGCTGTATACCGAGATGTTCATATGTTTTTCGTGTTACACAGCGGCCTCGCGGTGTGCGTGTAAGAAATCCCTGCTGCAGAAGATATGGCTCGTACACATCTTCAAGGGTAACAGAATCTTCGTTTATGGTAGCTGCCAAGGTTTCAAGACCTACTGGACCACCGTTATAAAATTCTATAATGCTTCGGAGCATTCTCCTGTCAAGTGCATCAAGCCCACACTTGTCAACCTCAAGTCTCGAGAGGGCCATGTCTGCCACCTCTCTTGTTATAATACCGTTTGCTCTTACTTGAGCAAAATCCCTTACACGCCGAAGCATTCTGTTTGCAATTCTCGGAGTACCTCTCGACCGTGATGCAATCTCGATAGCACCGTCTCTATCAATTTCTATGCCCAATATATCAGCTGACCGTTCTACTATACGCCTGAGCTCATCAACCGTATAAAGTTCAAGTCTCAGTGTAACTCCAAACCTATCACGTAAAGGAGCAGTAAGCTGACCCGATCGTGTAGTTGCTCCGATAAGTGTAAATTTTGGAAGCTCTAGGTGGAGCGAATTTGCCGATGGCCCCTTGCCGAGAATTATATCAATTGCGTAATCCTCCATTGCGGGATAGAGAATTTCTTCATATGCTCTGTTCAGCCTGTGGATTTCATCGACAAAGAGAATGTCACCTTCATTGAGATTGGTGAGCATCGCTACAAGATCTCCTGGCTTTTCAATTGCAGGACCGGAGGTTATGCGCATATTGACGCCCATCTCATTTGCAATTACCGCGGCCAATGTGGTTTTGCCAAGTCCGGGAGGACCGTGCAGCAGAACATGGTCTAACGGTTCATTGCGGAACCTTGCTGCATCGATAAAAACGCTGAGATTATCTTTTGCTTTTTCCTGTCCTATATATTCTGTTATTGTTTTCGGCCTAAGACTCCCCTCGCCTGCATCTTCCGGCAAAGCGGAAGAGCTGACTACAGGAACATCCTCCAACCCTTCGGAAAAATTTATGCTCATTTCTTAATCCTTTACATAAGGTTTTTTAGCGCAGCCTTGACTATTTGCTCTGTGCTCATTGAATTCGTGTCAACATTTCTTATTGCTGAGTTTATCTCCGCTGTACCATAACCAAGAACCATCAAAGCAGCTATAGCATCATTTTTTGCTTTACTGTCAGTTGCTGACTGTGTCATTACTGCAGGTAATTCAGACGCAGATATTCCGTTATTGTTAACTTCTTTTGATATCTTGTCTTTTAACTCGAGAATGAGACGCTGGGCAATTTTTTTCCCGACTCCCTGAGCGGCTGTTATCGTTTTATCGTCGCCATTCATAACAGCTAACGCCAGACCTTCGGGGGTTACGGCACACAAAATTGCTTGAGCCGCTTTAGGACCAATGCCTGAGACTCCAAGGAGCATCTCAAAACAGCGCTTTTCGCTAAGCGTTGAAAAGCCATATAAATCAAAGCAATCTTCTTTTATATATTCTGATATATACAGCTTGGCTCTTTCATTCAGTTTAATTTTAGATAGAGTATATGTTGTTGTGTTAACTGCATATCCAACGCCGTTGCATTCTACAACTGCCATGTTTGCATCAATATCTGAAATTAGACCGTTTAAATGGTGGAACATAGTCCTTCATCATCCTTTTTGTTAAGTAAAGATGTGCTGCTGCGAGCATGGCATATAGCTAAGGCGACCGCATCTGCCGCATCGTCCGGTTTTGGAGCAGACGGAAGATTAAGAATTCGCTTCACCATGTCTATAACTTGCTTTTTTTCGGCTCTGCCATAACCAACGACCGCCTGTTTAACTTGAAGCGGAGTGTACTCATATATGTGTATACCGGCTTGAAAGGCCGAAAGCAGGATAACTCCACGCGCATGGGCAACGGAAATGCCGGTGGTAATATTAGTATTAAAAAACAATTCTTCTATTGACATTACATCCGGTGAAAAAGTGCCGATAAGCTCATTCATATCACAGAATATTCTGTCAAGCCTGTTAGATAATGCGGTGTGTGCAGGTGTACTTATAACCCCGCATGTTATAAGTTTCAGCTTTTCCTTATCTGTATCAACTATAGAAAAGCCCACTGTTGCAAGTCCGGGATCAATTCCTAATATACGCATGATAGCACATAATGATTGCACACTGCATGCAATCATACTCCTCGGATGACAATGTTGTCTTTGGATTTATATATTGCATTCTCCGGTATAACACCGCGTACGCAGGAAGTAGGATAAACGCTTGAGTGTCGACCAAGTACAGTACCTGGGTTAAGTACGCTATTGCAGCCAATTTCAACATAATCACCGAGAATAGCCCCGACTTTTTTACGACCGGTTTCAATAAGCTCGTTGCCGTTTTTTATTACAACAAGTGTTTTATCACTCTTGACATTGGATGTTATTGAACCCGCTCCCATATGGGATTTATATCCGAGAACCGAATCTCCTACATAGTTATAATGCGGCGTCTGTACGCCGTCAAATAAAACGACATTTTTTAGTTCTGTCGAGTTCCCGACAACAGCATTTTTCCCGACAATTGCGCTGCCGCGAATAAATGCGCAGTGTCGAACCTGCGCTCCGTGATCAATGATACATGGAGCACCGATATATGCAGAAGGAAAAATCTCGGCATCACGAGCTACCCATACATTCTCGCTGCGTTTTTCATATTCGTTTTCCGGAAGAGTATTACCAAGCGCTATTATAAAATCAGTTATCTCGCTGAGAACTTCCCAAGGATATAATTTACCGTTAAAAAGGGGTGCAGCAATAGTTTTGTTTAAATCCAGCAGATCTTTTATAGTATACATATCATTTCACCTTAACAAGTCTGCCGCTTCTGCGCATTGCTTCAATAATATAGTCAACACATTCCTCGCATTGCTCATGTGTTTTAGCTTCAGCCATCACTCGAAGAACGGGCTCAGTACCGCTCTTACGCAATAAGATTCGTCCTTCATCTCCAAGTTTTGATTCCATAGCGGAAACTGCCTTTTTTACTTCATCGCAAGAGAGCGCCTCGTCTTTATCAGTAACTACAACATTCTTGAGAAGCTGAGGGTACATGACAACAGGCGATGCAAGAACAGACAACGGCTGCTTACTTTCGCACATTGCCTCCATTATTTTAATTGCTGTGAGTATGCCGTCTCCGGAATTTGCAAGCCTTCCGAAAATAATATGTCCAGACTGCTCGCCTCCGAGAATATATCCGTTGGCACGCATATTTTCAGCAACATATTTATCACCGACGGCAGTCTTTTCATAGCCTATTCCGATAGCATCAAGGGCTTTATACAAGCCCATGTTGCTCATAACCGTGGTAACTATCTTCTTTTCCCCAAGTATCCCACTATCGCGCATATATTTTCCGCATACATAGAGAATATGGTCACCTGTAATAACATTACCCTTTTCATCAACAGCTAAACAGCGATCAGCGTCACCGTCAAAAGCGAAGCCAACATCAAGCTTGTTGGCAAGAACAAATTTTTGCATCTGTTCGATGTGGGTCGAGCCGCAATTAACATTTATGTTTATGCCATCAGGAGTATTGGAAATTACATAGGTATCTGCTCCTAATGCGTCAAATACGCTTTTTGCCATCATCCAAGTTGAGCCGTTTGCGCAGTCAAGACCTATCTTTTTGCCCTTGTATGAGCGGGTTGCAAGTGAAAT
The DNA here is from genome assembly GCA_963590435.1 of bacterium. Classification (GTDB taxonomy): domain Bacteria; phylum Bacillota; class Clostridia; order Oscillospirales; family Oscillospiraceae; genus F23-B02. The sequence goes on along the minus strand of CAVAPG010000068.1, from coordinate 2,394 downwards.
AAGAAAGCCTATGTAACGGTTTCTTCCTGCAGAATAGTCAACCGTTCGGCCGATTTTCTCATCCGTTGCATAAGGCAAGCTGTCCTTTTCTCCATCGTTCGCCTTATCTATGTATGCTTCAATTTCACTGAGCAAATCATCGCCCATTTTTTCGCCTTTACCGTTAATGAGCTTAATCCCGTTGTCATAGTACGGATTATGACTCGCAGATATCATAATACCACAGTCGAAATCATCTGTGCGAACAACATAAGACACACTCGGAGTAGTAGTCACATGCAGAAGATATGCATCAGCACCGGATGCCGTTAATCCTGCACACAAAGCTGACTCGAGCATATAGCTTGAACGGCGTGTATCTTTACCTATAACTACTCTTGCCTTTTTATCTTTTCCGTAATACCATCCCAAATATCTTCCTATTTCAAAAGCGTGCATAACGGTAAGGTCGACATTAGCCTCTCCCCTAAATCCGTCCGTGCCAAAATATTTACCCATTATATTCTCCTTAGTATGTAATAGCGTTATAATTTTTCGGCTGCTCCCTCATCAAGGAGGAGAGTCATGTTCATATGCATTTGAAGCATCGCAGCAGGAACATATGTTGATGTCTTGCCATATACAAGTTGATGTATTATTTCTGCTTTTTCGCTGCCAAATGCAAGCAAAATGATATTTTTTGCATTACATATAGTTTTTAGCCCCATAGTTATCGCCGTGGCAGGAACATTTTTAACTCCTCCGAAAAGTTCGGCATTCATTTGCTTGGTTTTGTCGGTCAAAAGGACATTATGCGTATATGAATCATAAGGTGTTGCCGGTTCATTGAAGCCGATATGGCCGTTTGTTCCTATGCCAAGCACGGCAAGCTCGATACCTCCGCAGGCTTCAATCTCTGCATCAAATTCATCTGCATTTTCAGCACTTGGAGTGTGGATTTTGGTAATTCCCACTTTAGAGTAAAGAGCATTGTTCAGCCTATATGAGCAGGAACGTTTATCTCCCTGCTCCAGCCCTTCAAACTCACAGACTGTAAATGCTTCGCAGGAAGCCAGCTCGTTAGTTTTCATCTCTGCAAGTACATCATAGACTTGCTTTGTAGTTCTGCCGGCAGCAAATGCCATCGCACAGTGCGGCTTTGCTTTAGCATGGTCAATAATCATAGAGGCTGCCAAAGCGCTCTGTTTATCAGCATTGTCAATTATTATCTTCATAATAAATATCCTCTCTGATAATGCATATTATATATATAACTCTAATTGCTTTCGCTTAAAAGCTTCGTAAGTTCATCCATAAATGTGTTGATATCCTTAAAGCTACGGTACACTGACGCGAAGCGAACATATGCTACTTCATCAATCAGTTTTATACGCTTCATAACCATTTCGCCGATATCCACCGTGCTGACCTCACGCTCAAGAGCACTCTGAAGCTCTTGCTCAATCTCATCTGCAATCGTTTCGAGCTGTGTAAGTGATACAGGGCGTTTTTCACAAGCTCTGACCATGCCGTTTATCAGCTTAACTCTGTCAAATTGCTGGCGTGAGCCATCACGTTTAACGACAACCAGAGGCAAATGCTCGATGGTTTCATATGTTGTAAAGCGCTTCTGACACGCGAGACACTCCCTGCGGCGGCGTATGGTCGTACCCTCTTCTGCAGGTCTGGAGTCAATGACCTTGCTTTCAAGGAAACCGCAAAACGGACATTTCATATATTTATCCTCCAATGTTATCAATATAATCTATCGAACTATTATAGCATAATATATTAAGTATTTCCACTATTTTTAAAACGCCTGCTCGAGAAACTCATCTCTGCTCATAAGAGCGTTAACTAACGGCAGAAAAGTTTGAGCAGTCATTTTACTAGGGAAATTCATTGCTGAGAGAAATGCAGACCTTTTAGCTGCGCTGTCATGCCGGCCGGCGAACCCTATGGCGTAAAGATCCGCCATAGTTATAGATTCTCCTGCGGTAGCTTTTTTATCGTCAATAGTTGCCCCACAGCATTTCAAGGCACGGATTATGGCTTCGGCATCCATGCCTTCTACTCCAAGCTTCCCTTCTTTTGAGGCGTGATTCTTACGACGTTCCTTACCTAATATCTCCGGCACATATGCATGCTTGACAAATTTCGGATCAACACACCCTTTTATAAAATTGCGAATTACTAATCCGGCGCCATCAGGATCTGTCATAACTATAATCCCACGTTTTTCTGCAATGGTTTTTAGCAATTGCTGCTTCTCTTTATCATTGAATATCCCAAAGCCATTTGTCTTGATTATAGTAGCATCAACAATTTGAGAAAGAGTATTTTTATCATATCGGCCTTCCACAATAATGACTTCAGAAATTTTATGCATTAATATCACCCGATGCTATACGAAGG
>CAVAPG010000067.1:0-9326 GCA_963590435.1 bacterium | reverse complement strand
TTGCCTTTGTCTGTCCTTCAAACTGGGGCTCTGTAAGCTTGACGGAAATAATTGCGGTCATACCCTCGCGGCAGTCCTCGCCGGAGAGCTTATCGTCATTTTTGAGTATTCCGACCTTTGTTCCGTAGGCGTTGAGAACTCTTGTCAGTGCCGTGCGGAATCCGGTTTCGTGCATGCCGCCTTCCGGAGTGTGAATATTATTTGCAAATGAAACTATGACTTCATTGTAGCTGTCGTTATACTGCAGGGCAATTTCGGCCTCGGAATCGGATCTTTCGCCTCTCATGTAGATTACATCGTTGTGCAGAGGAGTTTTGTTCTGATTTATGAACGAAACAAACTCGCGTATGCCGCCGGCATAGCACATTTCGTCTTTTTTCTCTTTGCCCTCGCGCTTATCCTCTGTGGAAATATAAAGTCCGCCGTTGAGAAAAGCCTGCTCGCGCATGCGTGTGTGCAGTGTGTCATAGTCATAAACCGTATCATCGAACATCTCGGGGTCGGGCTTGAATCTGACTGTCGTTCCGCTGTGGTCTGTGTCTCCTATTATGCGCATCTCCTGCGTAATGTTGCCGCGGGAGAACTTCATTTCGTAGATCTTGCCGTTTCTGTGGACATGAACAACAAGCCACTCGCTCATCGCGTTTACGACAGAGGCACCGACGCCGTGCAGGCCGCCCGAAACCTTATATCCTCCGCCGCCGAACTTGCCTCCGGCGTGCAGGACCGTAAAGACGACCTCGAGTGCGCTCTTTCCTGTCTGCTCCTGAATATCAACGGGAATACCGCGGCCGTTATCGCGCACGCAGATGACATCTCCCGGTTCTATAATAACTTCTATGTGATTGCAGTACCCTGCCAGTGCTTCATCGATTGAGTTATCGACAATTTCATACACAAGGTGGTGCAATCCGGAGGAAGAAGTTGAACCTATATACATGCCCGGGCGTTTTCTTACAGCCTCAAGCCCTTCCAATACCTGAATTTTCGATGCGTCATATTCCTGCGTGATTTTCTCGTTAATATCCGACATAATTTATCGCCTTTCAAAATAATAGCTTAAAATCTCCAAGAGATAATAATATATACCCTCTCATATATACCCTGTTTTCGGGCATATTTTGCCCTTTTGAGGGCAAGTAAAATAAATTTTTATAAAATTCCGGAAGAAACTCTCTTCAAAAGCGTCTGACTTGACATCTGGCTCAGATAAATTTTCATGCTCCCTTTATCGCTGCAGACCACAAAGCTTTTCGGGATATCCTCCGCGACATTTATAACCTGTCCGCATTTTTCTGCGGAAGAAAGATACTTTCGTGTTATATGCGACTGACTTGTATTGTCCAAATCAAAAACGCCGATAATGCTCTCCGTCCGAACAACAGCGCCGGAGCCGAGGTGAAGATACATCAGCCTATCCTCCCGTTTTTCACATGAAGGACCTTTCCTCCGGTGCGGCTCGAAATTCCCTCATCCTCGCAGCAGGTTATAAGAGTCTGTCCGCCGCCGATGCGGTTTAAAACAAATTCCTGCCTTTTCGTGTCAAGCTCGGACAGCACATCATCCAAAAGAAGAATCGGATATTCTCCGGTTTCATCGAGATAAATCTCCCGCTCGGCAAGCTTTATCGAAAGTGCCGCCGTCCTCGTCTGTCCCTGACTTGCGAAGCTTCTCGCATTTTTTCCGTTTATGCTTATTATTAAATCATCCTTATGCGCGCCCGACAGGCACTGGCCACTGTCCAACTCTGCGCGTCTGTGCGACTCCATATGGTCGCAAAGATCATAGAATATCTCTTTTGCCGATGCCGTAGGGTCTTTGACCGAGGAAACGGTTGAATATTCAATCTCCAATTTTTCGTCAGAGCCTGAAAATTCACTGTGAATTGGTGCGGCTTCCTGTGCAAGTCTTGCCGCAAACGATGCCCTGTATCTTATAAGCTGCGCCGAAGCGCGGCACATTCCGTCTGAAAACTCATCAAGCGTGTCCAATAAAGAAGGCTTTTCGTGCCAATCCTTAAGAATTCTCGTCTTGCTCTCATAGAATTTATTAAACTGCGAAAGATATTCTGCATAACGCGGTCTTATCTGGCTTATTGCATTGTCCATCAGTCTGCGCCTTGCCGCCGCGCCTTCTTTTATGAGATTCAGATCATCGGGGCAGAATAAAACCACATTCAGCGTTTCGCCTAGCTCGGATGCGCTTTTTTTAACCGAATTGACGGTTATCTGCTTGCGAATGCCGTTTCTGAGAACTATTCTCACGGTCTGCTCTCTGCCGCGGCTGTATACATCCGCCAATATCTCGGCACTGTCGCAGTCAAAGCCTATAAGCTCGCGGTCAAATCTCGTTCTGAAGCTGCGGCCGACAGCAAGCATATACACCGCTTCGAGCATATTTGTTTTTCCCTGTGCGTTTTCGCCGTATATGACATTGGTTTCAGGGGAAAAATCCGCGGTTTCAAAATCATAATTTCTGAAACCGTTAAGGGCAATTCGATTTACTCTCATCTTGTGATTTTAATCGTTTCGCCGTTGAAACAAACTTCATCGCCTTCGTGAAGTTTTTTCCCGCGCATGGTGCATTTTTCGCCGTTAACCTCAACCATACCCTCGGAAATTACATATTTGGCTTCTCCGCCTGTGCCGACAAGCGCGGCATATTTAAGCAGAGCATCAAGCTTTATAAATTCTGTATTTATCGCAATCTCCATTTTTTATCCTCTGAGTCTGATAGGAAGAATCATATATTTAAACTTATCGCTGCCGTCGCACGGAACAACAATGCACGGGGACGTATTGCTGTTGAGGCAGAGATTAATTTCATCAGCCGGAGCTGCCTTGAGTGCATCCATGAGATACTTGCCGTTAAAGCCGATTTCCAGTCCTTCTCCGTTTCCCTCGGCAAAGCAGACGTCTTCCGCTCTTCCTATCGGAGTGTTGCACATACAGTCTATGAAGTTTTCATTGAAAGTCATGCGCACAGGATTTTTGGTCTTCTCGTCTATTATCAATGAAACACGGTCGACTACCTTGAGAAGCTCGGTGCGGCCGACCTTGATGTTAATCTTGAATGTATCCGGCATTGCCTTTCTGTAGTTGAGAAAATCGCCCTCGAGGCGGCGGCTTATGACCACAGAATTTCCGACCGTGAATGAAACGTGGTTTGCACCGACATAGATATTCGTGTATTCTTCGGTTTCACTGTCGCTTATTCTTTCGATATCAGAAAGAGCGGATCCGGGGACTATAAACTCATTGTGCTCTTCCGGTCCTTCAATGCTCTCGCGTCTTATGGCAAGTCTGTATCCGTCAACGGAAACAACCGTAAGAACTCCGCTTTCAACCTCAAACAGAGATCCGGTATAAACAGGGCGGCTGTCGTTATCGCTGATTGCAAAGCTCGTCTGATTGAGCATACTTTTTAAAACGCCCTGATTAATTCTGTAGCTCTTGAGTCCGTCAACGCTCGGCAGCTCCGGATATTCCTCGCTGTCGGTTCCCATAAATGAAAACTCTGTCTTTCCGCATTTGACGGTTGTTTTATTATCCTCGTCGGATGAAATTGTGATTATTCCGTCAGGCATACGGCGGACCATTTCGCCGAAGAGCTTTGCATCGAGAACAATGCTGCCCGGTTCGCTGACCTCGGCTTCTACTGTATTGTAAATTCCTCTTTTAAGATCATATCCGGTAACTCTGAGTCTCTCTCCGGCTTCGAGAAGAATACCCTCAAGCGCGGTAATCGGGCTCTTTGCTGCAGCAGCTCTGGAGCAGACTGCGACAGCGGATTGAAGAACATGTTTTTCACACGAAAATTTCATAAGGCGATTCTCCTTAAAAACAAAAATAGAATGATATATATAAATAAATCTTAATAATTTCAGTAGTAATAGCAGTAGATGAAATTATTGTTGAAAACTTAAAATAGCCGTTGAAAAATAAGAAAAAGCGGTGATGAAAAAATTGTTCAAAATTTTTGTCTTTTCAACAGTAAAATTTAAGAAAAGAAATTTTCAACAAAAACAAACAAACACTCGACAATCGAATGTGGAAAACTCACTGAGAATTTATGTTTGAAGTTATATCCCTCACAGCGGCGGAATATTTGGGATCTTCCTTTATGAGCTCCTCGACTTTTCGGATGGATGAGAGCACGGTTGAATGATTTCTGTCGCCGTATTCTGCGCCTATTTCCTTAAGAGGCAGATTGGTAAGAGTTCTTATTAGATACATGGATATCTGACGGGCGGCGGCAGTCGTCTTGCTTCGATTCTGACCGCGCAGGTCCTCTTCGGTAAGCTGAAAATAACGCGCGCTCTCGCGGATAATGAGCTGAGGCGACGGAATAAAAGTTCCTATGCGGACAACGTCTTTGATTGCACGCTTGACGGCGGCTGTGTCTATCGTACTGTCAAGTATTTCTCTGTATGCCGTCAGGCGCTTTATGACGCCCTCAATCTGACGGACGTTCGACGTTATGGTTTCGGCTATGTATGCAACGGCGGCATCATCGAGAACAAGGCCGAGCTGAGCTGCCTTGACGCGGGTTATAACCATGCGCGTTTCGATATCCGGCGGCTGTATATCCGCCATGAGTCCGCCCTGAAAACGGCTCATAAGGCGATCGTCAAGAAGACTCATATCCTTAGGCGGACGGTCCGATGTGATAACTATCTGGTGTCCTGCCTCGTAAATGTTGTTGAATGTATGGAAAAATTCCTCCTGAGTTGCCTGCTTGCCGGCGATAAACTGGATATCGTCAACGAGGAAGAGGTCAACATTGCGGTATTTCATGCGAAATTCCTCGCCTGTGCCTTCCTTGATGGATTTAAGCAGCTGATTTGTGAACTCATCGCCCTTTATATAGGCAATTTTTGCGGCGGGATTTGTTTCGCGTATATACTGACCTATTGCAAGCAGAAGGTGCGTCTTGCCCAGACCCGAATTTCCGAAAATGAAGAGCGGGTTATAAACCTGCCCCGGATTATGGGCAACGGAGAATGCGGCGTTATGGGCAAATTTATTTGAGTTTCCGACGATGAATCTGTCAAAGGTATATCCCGCCATTTCGGGCAGAGGATCATTGTCAATTTTTCTTTCCTCATAGTCGCCGAGCTCGTCCTCGGTGAGCACCTTTACATTGAATTCGGTGGAAAAAATGTCGCTCATCGCACTCTTTATGGTGTCTGAAAAACGCTTTACTATGATATCGCGCTTGAAATCCGAGCTTGTTTTCAAAACGAGTGTGCTGCCGTCAATCTCAACGGGAACGCAGTCGTCAAACCATGTAGATATAGCGGTGCCTGTCAAATTTTTTCCCAATACATCAAGAACAGCCTTCCAAATGTCATTAAGTGAATTAACGCTCATAAACAATCCTCATTTTTTCCGCAAAATACCCCATTTTCAAAACTAACACATTATATCAAAAACAAACAATTATTGCAATAATATTTATTATATATATTTATAATGTAGGGATGTATAACTTTCGGCGATAATTCGTATCATCGAAGTTTGCAAAAAAGAAGAGAAAAGTATATAATTAAACGACTATGAAAATTTTAAATCAGCAGATATTTGAAAATAAAGAAGCCGCCGCCCTCCCGTATCTGATGGAGAGCGGAGGACTTCCTGCACTTGTTTCCGGATTATCCGGAATACACAGGGTGAATTTAGCCGCGGCGCTGTACGAAAAGCTGGAGCTTCCCATGTTTATTGTCTGTCCGGATGGCAGTGCAGCCGAAAGCTTTGCGCGCGATCTTGAAGCCATGACCGGAAAGACCGTGAATGTTCTTTTATCCAGGGACTTCACATTTTATGCATCCCTTGCCGCGTCCAGAGAAGCGGAACAGAAGCGTCTTGGAGTTTTAAATGCGCTGTGCAGAGGCGAAAGCTGTCTGACTGTTGCCACGGTGTCTGCCCTTATGCAGAGAACTATTCCGCCGCAGACACTTGAAAAAGCATCGTTTACCGTCAATGACGGGACCGAATGTCCGCCCGAGGAGCTCGAAGCGGCGCTTTTGCGCTGCGGCTACACAAGATGCGATCAGGTTGAGGGATCAGGACAGTTTGCGCGCCGCGGCGGAATTATAGATTTCTTCTCGCCGGCGTATTCCGAACCCGTGCGCATAGAATTCTGGGGCGATGACATTGACAGCATGGGCTTTTTCGATATTCGCTCACAGCGAAGGACAGATGCCGTAAAAGAATGCTGCATTCTTCCGTCGGCGGAATGCCTGACTACGCTTGCCGCAGGAGGGACGCAAGCGCTTGTTGAAGCCCTTGAAGCAGCCGCCGATAAATGCGCCCGTCATAAACACTCGCAGCAGCTGACAGCTCTCAGAGAAACACTGCGCACCGATACGGAAAAATTAAGGCAGGGTCTGAAGCTTGAATACGCCGACAGATATATGCCGTTTCTCTATGAAAAGGCGACGGGTGCAGATTATATTCCGGAAGAGGCTATAGTATTTTTCGACCAGCCGCCGCGCTGTGCCGACAGGGCAAAGGGCTATCTTAAGCAGCTCGGCGATGATATCTCCGAGCTTGTCAAAAAAGGAATGCTTGCAACAGAGGTCTCGGCATTCAGAATAAGCTGGGATGAGCTTACGGGTATTTTGTCCGAGCACGCGATGTACATGGCAGATGCCTTCACGGTCGGCCGATATCCTATAGAGCCGAAAACACTTGTCAGCATTCCGGCAAAGCAGCTGCCGTCGTATGCCGGATCCGTAAAAACCGCGGCAGAGGATGTTTCGGCGTATATAAAGCAGGGCTTCCGCGTTGTCGTACTGGCCGGAGATATGCGAAGAGCCGAGCTTTTGCAAAACTTCCTGAAGGAATCGGGAATAATCGCCTATGTGCAGGAAAACCCGGAGAGACTTCCGGAGGAGGGGCATTGCACAATCTCCGTCGGCGGAATGTCGGCCGGAATTGAATATCCCGGAATAAAGCTTGTCATAATAAGCGATCTGCAGCTTCTTCGCGTGCGTGAGCACAAGCAGAAAACAAAAAAAGCTCCGTCCAACAGACAGAGAATAAATTCATATGCCGACCTCGCACCGGGAGATTTGGTCGTGCACGAGGTGCACGGCATAGGCCGCTTTGCCGGAATCAAAAAGATGAAGGTGGACGGCTTTGAAAAGGACTATATAATGATTCGCTATGCCGGCACGGATACGCTGTATGTTCCGGCAACGGCACTGGACATGGTGACAAAGTACCTCGGAGCGGGGGAAGGTCAGAATGTTAAGCTGTCCAAAATGGGCGGTGCGGAATGGACGAGGGCGCGCTCCCGCGCCAAGGCCGCAACAAAAAAACTTGCCGGAGAGCTTATAAAGCTGTATGCCGAGCGAGCACGCATTCCCGGCCACGCATTTGCGCCGGATTCACCATGGCAGCGTGAATTTGAGGATAATTTCGGCTACACGGAAACCGACGATCAGCTGCGGAGCATAAACGAGATTAAAGCCGATATGGAGTCGGAAACGCCCATGGATCGCCTGCTGTGCGGCGATGTCGGCTACGGCAAAACCGAGGTTGCCCTGCGCGCTGCAATGAAATGCATTCTCGATAACCGCCAGGCGGCAATACTTGTGCCCACAACGGTGCTTGCCCAGCAGCATTATCAGACGGCGGTTCAGCGATTTTTCGGCTTTCCGATAAGCGTTGAGGTACTCAGCCGCTTCCGCACTCCCGCGCAGATTCAAAAAACGCTTGAGGACCTCAAAACGGGAAAATGCGATTTTGTCGTCGGAACTCACAGACTGCTCCAAAAAGATGTTGAGTTTAAAAATCTCGGTCTGCTGATTGTCGACGAGGAGCAGCGCTTCGGAGTCGGCCACAAGGAGCATATAAAAGAAATGAGCCGCGGCGTCGATGTTCTCACGCTGTCGGCAACGCCGATACCGAGAACGCTGAATATGGCGCTTTCGGGAATACGCGATATGTCGTCAATCGACGAGCCGCCGCAGGACCGTCTTCCGGTTCAGACCTTCGTAATGGAGCACGACTGGGGTGTCATATGCGACGCAATCCGCCGTGAAATTCAGCGCGGCGGTCAGGTATATTATCTGCACAACCGCATCGATAATATTGAGCGCACGGCAATTAGAATCCGTGAGATGCTCGATAACGAGGTGACTGTCGGCGTTGCGCACGGCAGAATGGATAAGGATATGCTCGCCTCCGTTATGGAGGAGGTAACCGAGGGCAAAATTCAGGTGCTCGTCTGCACAACGATAATAGAAACCGGCATTGATATTCCGAATGTAAACACCCTGATTATCGAGGATGCCGACAAGATGGGACTTGCCCAGCTGCATCAGATACGCGGCCGCGTAGGCAGAAGCACGCGCAGAGCCTCCGCTTATTTGACATTCCGCCGGGATAAGGTTCTCACGGAGGTCGCGGAAAAACGCCTTGAGGCAATCCGGGAATTTGCCGAATTCGGTTCGGGCTTTAAAATTGCAATGCGCGACCTTGAAATTCGCGGAGCGGGGAGTCTGCTCGGCGCTGAGCAGTCGGGTCATATGACGGATGTCGGATACGATATGTATATGAAGCTTCTCAACGAAGCGGTGCTCGAAGAGCGCGGCGTAAAGGTAGAACACCGTGCCGAATGCTCTGCAGACCTTGCGGTCGCGGCGAATATTCCGGAAAACTATATTCCCTCCGAGGGACAGCGCATGGATATTTATCGGCGCATCGCGCTTTTGCGCACAGAGGACGAGGCCGATGATTTGATAGACGAACTGATTGACCGGTTCGGCGATCTCCCGTCGGGAGTGAGCTCGCTTATCCATGTCGCGCTCCTGCGCGGTGAGGCGGGAAATGCCGGCATCAGCGATATTTCCCAGAAAGGCGGCAAGCTTATATTCGCCCTGAGGGAATTTGATATGGAGAGAATATCCGCGCTGTACGCTCAGTCGGATTATAAAGGCGTCCTCAAGGTCGAGGCCGGCACGGTTCCGCGCGTGAGTCTGAAGCTCAAATCAAATTCGAGAATAGTAGACCAGGCGAGAAAATTCATAAAGGACTATTCGCAGGCAAAATAAAAAGAACCTCGCACTCAGCAAAACTATGAGCGCGAGGTTTTGAACTAAATTATATTATAATAGAATATCGTCGTATGAAACATCAAGAACAGAATGCAACGCCTTAATTTCGTCGGGGCACAGCATGCGCTGCCCGACCTCAATCTTCGCAATGGCACTGCGCGTAATGTCGCAACCGAGAAGCTGCATGCGTGCGGCAAGCTGCTCCTGGGTCATTTTCTTCTGCTTGCGAAGCCATGCCATGTGCGTGCCGACTCTGTGAGAA
>CAVAPG010000066.1:0-9353 GCA_963590435.1 bacterium | reverse complement strand
CATCCCATCCGATGCCGAGAACAGCCTGTTCATGGCATCGCTCGACACCGTAGCAAAGGAATAAGATCCATAAATACTAAAAGCTCAGGCAAAAAATGCCTGAGCTTTTTCGCTTGGGTCAAACAAAGAGAAATCCCGCCCTTGCGGACGGGACTTCAGTTGAAATTTTATAGCTTGGTTTGAAGAAGCAAGTTTGGACCGATCAGAGAAGATCAGGTGTCGGCAGCATGAACTCCAGAACTCCGAGAATCGGGAAGAACAGTGCCAGGAAGCCATACTTCGTGCCTTCAACGGAGCCTGTCATACCGAAGCAGAGGAGGCACAGTGCGGCAAACGCGATAACGGTGAACACGATCTTGCGGATGAAATTTTTTACTTCGCTACTCATTTTGAAAAACTCCTTTTTATATTTATTTCATTGGTTTTCAACTTTGTTTGAGATTTAACTATCTCCTTCTGGCTTTATAGTACTACTATGTTACGAAATTAGCAAGCGAAGAAATTTCATGTATTGTATGACATTTTGGGATGTTAGTTAATTAACTATCAATCTTTTTCATAGGGGATATTTGTTTTATTAATAGCCGGCAGCAGCAGTGCGTAAGTTGGCAAGGCTCTTAGGATTTAATGATACGAGGCAGGGCAGCGAAAATCGAAAACGGATGCAAAATACCCGCTCTTGTGCAAATCCATGCAAGAGCGGGTAAATAATATTAATTAAGCTTCAGAACAGCATATCCTTGGAGAAGACGATGTCCACGCCTCCCATGGTTACGACATCGCCGGAGAAGATGCGCTCCTTATGGTCGATGCGTCTGCCGTTGAGATATGTGCCGTTGGTCGAATCGAGATCCTGGATATAATAATGACCGTCGCACAGTTCAATCTTGAAATGCCGCCGCGAGGCCTTCGGAGCGGAATAGACAAAGTCGCAGTCCTCACTTCTGCCGAAGATCCATTCGGTTTTGCCGCTGGGAGATTCGTGCGCGGTGTTGGTGACGGTGGCGTCACCGAAATTATTTATGAAGTCAAAAAGTCCCTTGAATTTATCGTCTGCCATATCCGCACCTCCTGTGTATCGGCATCATGCTTATATTTAAGTATATCAATAAGAAATGAATTAAGCAATAGTTAAAGAAGACTGTTTTAGGTTGAAAATTTGACAATTTTGCGATATTATTAACTTATAAATAATGTAAAAAAGGGGTACAGGCGTGAGGAAAATTGCGCTTTGGGAGGCAAAGCATCCCAAAACCGTGCTGATTGCGGCACTGCTGCTGCTGATTCCGGCGATTATAGGCTTTGTGTGCACGAAGGTTAATTATGATATTCTCTCTTATCTGCCCGATGAGCTTGAATCCGTGCAGGGCGAGCAGGTGCTTGACGAAACCTTCAACACCGCGGGAATATCCATAGTCATAACCGAAAATATGCAGTCAAAGCAAACACTGGCACTGAAAAACGAAATACTCAATGTCAGCGGCGTGTCATCGGTTATCTGGGTTGACACCATTGCGGATATCGGCATTCCGGCGGATATTCTGCCCGATGTTCTGAAAAATGTATTTTACAGCGCCGACGGCAGTCAGACCATGATGCTGGTTCGCTATGACAACACGGGCTCTGATGACAGCCAGCTCAAGGCCATAGCGGAGATAAAAACGCTCCTCGGGAAAAATCAGTTTCTGAGCGGCCTGTCTGTTATAGTGGACGATACGCGTGAGATTGCCGAAACCCAGGCGCCGCTGTATATCGCAGTTGCCGTGGCTCTTGCGCTTGTGGTTATGAGCGTGCTGATGGAATCGTGGTTCCAGCCGCTTATAATTCTGTTCTCGCTCGGACTTGCCGTTATTTATAATATGGGCACGAACTTTTTCCTCGGCAGTATTTCGTTTATAACCCAATGCGTTGCCGCGGTGCTGCAGCTCGGCGTAACGATGGACTATTCCATTTTTCTCATTGACCGCTATGCCGAGGAAAAGCAGCATTTTGCTACGCGTGAGGAGGCAATGGCGGAGGCCGTTGCCGTGTCGATGACCGCGCTCATGGGCAGCTCGCTGACGACGGTGTTCGGTTTTCTTGCCCTGTGCTTTATGAAGCTCGGGCTCGGTTTTGATATAGGCTTTGTCATGGCAAAGGGCGTCGTGCTCGGAATTCTGACGGTTATATTCGCACTGCCGGCAGTTGTTCTGCTGTTTGAAAAGCAGATTATAAAATACCGCCACCGCAGCTTTGTTCCGAACTTCTCAAGACTCAATAAATTCACGCTCCGGCACAAAAAAGCATTTGCCCTTTTGTTCCTGCTTCTGCTTGCGCCGATGTATTTTATCCAGAAGAATATAGATTTGTATTACAGCATGGATAAGGCCCTGCCCTCGTATCTGACCTCAATGCAGGGACTCGAAAAGCTCAAGGACGATTTCGGCATGGCCTGCACGCAGTTTGTTATAATAGACGACAGTCTGCCTGCCGAGAAGCTCACGGAAATGGAGCAGAAGCTCGAAAATATGGACGGCGTGTCCTCGCTGCTTGCGTATAATTCGATAATCGGCACGGCGATACCCGATGATATAATTCCGGATGAGCTGCTGTCGCTGTGCAAGCAGGGCGGGAAACAGCTTATGATGATAAACTCCGAATACGGCGCGGCGACGGATGAAATGACGGCGCAGCTCGAGCAGATGGACGAAATAGTCAAGTCCTATGACCCCGATGCATATATAACCGGCGAGGGTGCGATAACGCAGGGACTTATTGATACGACCGATGTGGACTTCGCGGTCACCTCCATACTGTCGATAGCTGCGATATTTATTCTCATCGCAATCTGCTTCAAGTCACCGTCGATACCCGTTATTCTTGTCCTGTCGATTGAGCTTGCAATATGGATTAATCTTTCGATAACGGTCATATCCGGAACGGAGGCGTCCTTTGTTGACCCCACGGTGGTAAACTGCGTGCAGCTCGGCGCAACGGTTGACTATGCCATTCTTCTTACAACGCGCTTTCGCGAGGAGCTTCAAAACCTGCCGCGCGATGAGGCAATGCTCAAGGCGGTCGGAGCCGCACAGCAGTCGATATTTCAAAGCGCCGGTGTGTTCTTTGCCGCAACATTCGGCGTGTATCTTGTGTGCGATATCTACATAGTCCGCGGCATGTGCGCTCTGCTTGCGCGCGGCGCGATAATAAGCGAGATAGTGATTATATTCCTGCTGTCGCCCGTATTGTGCGTGTGCGAGAGCATCATTGCAAAAACAACCCCGAGCTGGAGGCTGAAAACATGAAAACAAAAAGATATACGGCGCTGCTTCTTGCGCTGAGCATGCTTGCCGCAATGCTGTCAGGCTGCGGAAGCGATGAATCCGAGGAGGCGCAGAGCAGTCCCGAACCGACCGCGCATACCGAGTACGAGCTGACGGATAATGCGGTCAGCAAGGAGGAAACGGTGTATATAAACGTATCCCCCGACGGCGAGGTTAAGAAAATCAGCGTGACGGACAGACTGCACACGGATATGCCGCAGGTGCGCGTAGAGGACAAAAGCGACCTTGAGGATATTCAGGATGTCAAGACGTTCACAGAGCCGGTCGAGCAGGACGGAAAGCTCTACTGGGACATGGACTCGACCGATCTGTACTATTCCGGCACAACGGAAAATACTCCGCCAATGAAAATTTCCGTCAGCTATACGCTTGACGGAAAAGAAGTAAAAGGCTCGTCCCTTGCCGGGAAGAGCGGGGACGTCACTATTACGATTAAGGCCGAGAACACGCTGACGAAGTCTGTCAGTGCAAGCGGCGGAACATATGATATTGCATGCCCGATGCTGTTCGTCTGTGGCATGATTCTCCCCGATGAGAATTTCAGCGAGGTTTCGACATCCGACGGCGTGCTGCTCAGCGATGGCTCAAGGCAGCTTGTGTTCTTCGCAGGCGTTCCGGGCATGAATGAGAGCCTCGGTCTGGATAAGCTCGGCGTTTCCCTGGGAACCACGCTCGGCGGCGGAGAATACACCGTCACGGCAAAGGCAAGCGATTTTAAGCTCGGCAATATGATGTTTGTAGCCGTGCCGTTTTCGTCAATCTCATCACTCGGACCTGACGATATAAAGGTCGGGACCGAAAGCGTGAAAAGCATGCTGAGCGATATACAGAGCCTCATGGGAGCGTTTTCCTCGCTTAATCTTAGCGATATGATCCAGCTCCTTTACGGGGATGCTCAGCAGATAGAGCAGCTTGTAAGCTCTGTCGGAAAGGCCGCAAAGCTTTATAAAGAAAACAAGGCGCTCATAGATGTTCTGAATAAATATGTCACCGAGGGCAATCTCGAAAAGCTTGAGAATTTGCTTACGGATATGCAGAATATCGACACGAGCCGCCTTCAGTCGCTTGCACAGTTTACGCATCTGTCGGAGCTTCTGGAGCTTCTCGGGAAGTTCAACACCAATATCGGTGCCCTTGCGCAGTTTACCCGTGACTATCTGGAGCTTGCGCCGACATTTGAGAGCCTGAACGAAGATCTGTCCTCGGCAGAGGTGCAGAAATCGCTTGACAATCTGCCGACTATAATAAGCGAGCTTCAAAACCTTGTTGATGTCATGCACCAGAGCGAGGATATGCTCGAGCGCATGAGCAGCGTGCTCAGCGGCGAGAGCCTGAATAAGATAATCGAGTTTACGCAGAAGCTTGAAAACAGCATCAGCATCGAAACACTCACCCAGGCACAGCAGCAGTCACTGACCGAGCGCATGCAGGCATGGCTGGATTTCGGCAACAGCTATGATATATTCACACAGCGGACCGATAAAATGACATCCACAGTCGTTTTCGTATATAAATCCGAATCCATCGGCTGAGGCCTGTCGGAATTATCTGAAAACAAAATACAGCGTAACCGCCCAGCTGAGCAGGGCAAAGGTCATTGCGGCAAGCGCCATTTTGAAGCTGTGGTTCTGCTCGCGCTCGTTATAAGCATATTCGTCGGCGGTTTCGGATGCTCCGCGCAGATATGCCTTATAAAGCGTTATGAAATGCCGGCTGTCCTGCTTGCCGGCCAGGTGCGCCTGCGCCGCGGTTTTTCTGAATATGGCAAGTCTGTCCATCATGCCCTCCTCGCAGATTGTTTATGCATTTATTTTAACATAATAAGAGCTTTTTTCAAGAAACAGTTTATGCAGACACCCGGATTGAAAATTTTGCGGCTTTTGCCCATCAGCGGCATTGGCCGCTTTTTTCGGCGTGGGCTATTGATATTGCGGCATTTGTGTGATAAAATCCGTATCACACGAACAAATGTCACCCGGGTGTGAACAGGAGGCTGCAAATGGCGATTGCAAAACCGAAATATTATCTTGTTGAATCCTCGGCATTGCCTGAGGTTTTTGTCAAAGTGACAGAGGCAAAGGCGCTTCTTGAAACCGGCGAGGCGCGTACGGTCGCGGAGGCCGTTGAGCGGGTCGATATCAGCCGCAGTGCGTTTTATAAATATAAAGACAGCATTAAGCCGTTTCGCGATATGAAGCGCGACGCGATTATGACATTTCATATAAAGCTGCACGATAAACCCGGAAAGCTCGCCGCGGTGCTGTCCATATTTACGGAATCGGGCGCGAATATACTGACGATAAACCAGTCAATTCCGGCAAACGGCGTCGCACTTGTGACGATATCAATAGCACCGGAAAACCTCGTAATCGGCAGCGACGAGCTTATGGCAAAGCTGGGTACAGTTCCCGGAGTTGTCAATATCGAGCTTATGGCAGGATAATGTATTTGCTTGTATTTGGAGTCGGTTAGCGTCAAATTACCGGTCAAATACACGCTTTCGGGCGATTTTTCTGTGCAAAACCGGATATTTTTATTCAAATTGAATTGCATCCGCGGTCCGCTTGTGTTAATATCATAATGTTGAAATATTAAAACAATGAATCTTAAAAAAGGGAGCTGATTTTATGGATTGCAAGCAGTTTGAGAAAATTCGGGACGAGAATCCGTTTATGCCGCTTAATGATATAGTGCATGAGCTCATTTTGCAGGATATTATCAGCTTTGCGGTCATGCCGGGAAGCCGCATAAGTGAGAGCAGCATTGCTCAGGAGCTCGGAATAAGCCGCTCGCCGGTCAAGGCCGCGCTTGAAAAGCTGGCGTCGAACAATTATATTAAGATTCAAAACAGCAGATATTATGTCGCGGAGTTTAATAAAAAAGACTATGACGAGATATGCGACTTCACGATGATGATAGAAACCTATGCGGCAGGGGAGGCCGCGCTGAACATAACGCCCGAGCAGCTCGATGAGCTGTATAAGATTGCGCACAATCTCCAGTCGCTGTACGATGAGGCGTTTCATAAGGGCAAAAACTTTGTGTTTGCAAAGCTTTTGGAGCAGGAGATTAATTTCCACTTCTCCGTAGTCAAGGCATCGGGAAATCAGCTGATAACCGATCTTTACGATCAGATGAAATACCGCCTGTTCCGCTGCCGCAGCTATCTGCTCTTCTCACGCCCCGAAGGATTTTATGACACGCTGGACACGGACCATGTGTTCATCTGCGATATCCTCAAGTTCGGCGACCGCGACATGGCAGCCGCCGCAATACGCCGTCACCTCGGCATTTCCCGCTCGGGCATAGAGAGATATAATCTGCTCGATCTGACGAGGAAATAATATAATACAGCAAGCTGAAGCCGCCTTCACGGGCGGCTTTTTCGATATCATTCGAGCTCTTGCCAATACGCGTCCGAAATGATATAGTTATCTATTATTGATATGCGTTTAAGGCATTGGGAGGACAGATAATGAAGCATAAGGACATGCGCCGCCGCGAGGCGGGACGCGTGGAATTTGAACGCGAGCTTTTGCCGCTCGGCATTGCACTTGCACTTTTTATTGCAGCAACGGCCGCAAGCGCGGCATTTGTAAATATCCCGAAGTGGCTGACTTTGATAATGAATATCGTTCCCGTTGCCGTGGCCGCCATTGCGCCGCTGTGCAAGGCCGTTCGGAAGCTGGTCGGCGGCAGAGTTCTGTCGTACGATATGCTGATTGTTTTTGCCTGCATAGGAACATCGTGCATGCAGAACTTCACCGAGGCGTTTTTCGTCCTCATCGCATTCGATGTCGGCAGCTGCTTTGAGATATATTTTGCCGGCAGATGTCATAAGCGCACGCCGTACCTCGCCTATCTGCGTCCGGAGTATGTTGCCGTAGAGCAGGACGGTAAGATGAATTTCGTTCCGCCGGAACGTATCAGGCCGGGAACCGTGATGACCGTCAGAAAAGACGAGCTCATCCCGCTCGACGGAATTATCGTCGACGGCAGCGGTACTGTGGATGCTTCGGCATACACGGGCGACAGAACGCAGATTGATGTCGGCGTCGGAAATACTGTAATTTCAGGATGCGTGAATTCGGGCGGTACGCTGAAGGTGCGCGTAACGGGCCTGTACGGAAATTCCACCTTACTGCGCACGGCGGAAATTGTTGAGAGTGCCGCCAAGAGCGTGTCGCGGCGCGAAAGACGGCTTGCACGCATTTCGAAAATTCTCACTCCGGTTTTGTTCGCTGTTGCCGTTGCGCTGGCTGTCATTGCGTCGATTATCACCGACGACTGGATCGAGTGGACACACAGAGCGCTTATTTTTCTTGCCTGCTCATCGTTTGCCGCACCGCTTGCGGTGGCTGCAACGGCGTATTTTGCCGGACTGAGCAATGCAGTCGGCAATGGAATAATCATACGCGGGAAAAACGAGCTTGAGACGCTTGCGGGAACTGCAACCGTCGTTATGGACAAGACCGGAACAGTCACGGAGGGCAGCTTCTCGGTCATAGGAGCAGAGCCCAGCGGCATCAGCAGTGAGGATCTTATCTCGATGGCAGCGGCGGCCGAGATGTATTCAAATCATCCGATTGCCGTTTCGCTTCGCAGGGCGAGCACAACGGTCATAGATCCCGAGCATGTCACCAATGTGCGTGAGCTTGCCGGACGCGGTATTGAGGCCGACGTCTACGGCAGAAAGGTTCTCGTCGGGAATGAACTGCTGATGAACTCAAACGGCATCAAATGCAACCGCGCCGACAGGCATCAGTCAGTTGTACATGTGGCGGCAGGCGGCGCGTATTACGGATATATTGTCATTGACGACCGCGTCAGAGCCGATGCAAAGGATGCAGTGCGCGAGATGTACGCCGCAGGAGCGGAAAAATCGGTTCTTCTGACCGGCGATACGGAACGTGTCGGCAGAGCGGTGGGTCAGGCACTCGGTGTGGGAGACGTCATGACGGAGCTTCTTCCCGAGGACAAGATCGTTGCCGTAGGTGAGCTGCTGCGCGAAAAGCATGTCGGAAAGCTTGCCTTTGTCGGGGATGCCGTAAGCGACGCACCCGTACTGCGAAAGGCAGATGTGGGAATTGCAATGAATGCTATGAATGCCGAGGCCGCGGCTTCAAAGGCGGATGTTCTGATCATGAGCGATGATATTCTCAAGCTCCCGCAGGCCATGCGCATCTGCAAGGCAACATCAAAATCGATTCTTTTATGCTGCATAGGCATTGCAGTCGTAAAGCTTGCCGTGCTGCTGCTTGCGGCATTCGGAAGCATCGGCATGATCGCCGCAGTTGCGGCTGAGACGGCAGTATTTATGCTGTCAATAATAAACGCTTTCAGAAACTTCAAGGTGAAATGAGATATAAGACTGTATGAATACCTACGATTTCGATAAAACGATTTTTTATCCGGACTCCTCCGTGACCTTCGTCAAATGGTATATGCGCCGTCACCCGTCGGCATTGCTGCTCTGGCTGCCGCGAATGGCGGTTATAGGGCTTCTGTATGTTCTTAAGCTCATACCGAAGGAAAAGCTCAAGGAAAACATATTCAGCTTTGTGCGGCGGATAGACGATATTGACGCGGTTCTCAAAACCTACTGGGATGAGCATGAGGATTGGATTGCCCCGTGGTATCGCAACCGGCACAAGGCTGATGATATAGTCATTTCGGCATCGCCGGAATTTGTCGTAAAGCCGATGACAGACAGGCTCGGAATCGAGCTTATAGCATCTCCGATGGATAAGCACACGGGAAAAATGTACGGCAAAAACTGTTACGGCGAGGAAAAGGTGCGCAGATTTTATGAGCTTCATCCGGATGCAGTTACGGAGGAATTCTATTCCGATTCGCTGTCCGACTCGCCTATGGCGCGCATAGCACAAAGCGCATATCTCGTTGTAGACAAGGGACAGCGCACGATTCCGTGGCCAGAGGAATAATCGCTTAAGAGGTGACAAGATGGGCATAAAATATGAAAACAATGTGTTTGCGCTGACCACCGCGGAGACAGCCTATGTGTTTCGG
>CAVAPG010000065.1:0-9410 GCA_963590435.1 bacterium | reverse complement strand
ATACATGGCAGTTGCTTCCCCTTCTGTATCCGGATTTGTAGCCATTATTATCTCTTTTATTTCGCTGTTGTCCTCAGCTACACGATGGATTAGTTCGCTGATTTTTATATCATCCGGACCGACATGACTTATCGGCGAAAGAACGCCGTGCAAGACATGATACACACCGTTAAATTCATGACTGCGCTCAATTGACAAAACATCGCGCGGCTCTGATACAACACAAACTATGCTTTTATCTCTTTTCGGACTTGAGCAGACTGCACATACCTCGCCTTCGGTGAGGTTCTGGCATATTTTGCAGCAGCAGACATTTTTCCTTGCCTCAAGTATTGCGTTTGCAAAGCTCTCCCCCTCACCTTCCGGTAGCGAAAGCACATGAAAAGCCAAACGCTGAGCACTCTTGCGGCCAATGCCGGGAAGTGATGCAAATTTATCTATAAGATTTTCAAGTGAAGCCGGGAAAAATGACATTAAATTATCTCCGTAAGTTTTTTATGCGTTTCGTATAGAATCTATCTGCAGTTTTCTGTCGGGCTTGCCGAAGACAGCACTTCCGGCAACCAAAACAGTAGCGCCGGCAGCCTTGACGAGCTTTGCAGTCACAGGGTCAACGCCGCCATCAACCTCTAATTCGCAATCGAGGCCTCTGCTGTCTATCTCTCGTCTGAGCTCTTCGATTTTTGGCAGCTGATCATGCATAAAGCTTTGTCCTCCAAAGCCGGGTTCGACCGTCATGACAAGCACCATATCAAGTCTGTCGATAAATGGATACAACACGCTTGCCGGTGTGCGTGGTTTAACCGAAAGACCGACCTTCTTGCCGTTTTGCTTTACGATATCGATTGCATCTGATATGTTCTGATAAGAATCGGCCTCAACATGAAACATGACGAGGTCAGCCCCTGCATCGCAAAATGCCTTCGCGTATCTTATCGGCTTATCAATCATAAGGTGCACGTCGAGGAACATATCCGTCATTTTTCGCACAGACTTAAGAACCGGAATACCGATAGAGATATTAGGTACAAAAAAGCCATCCATTACATCGAAGTGAACATACTCGGCACCTGCTAACCTAATATCTTCAATTTCAGCACCTAATTTTGTAAAATCTGCCGATAAAATCGACGGGGCTATTTTTATCATATCCGCAACCTCAACCTTAAATTAATACAAACGCGCACAATCGTGTTTAGTTTACATCAAATCAGAGCAAAATACAATAGCATGAAAAGCAAAAACAGAAGGAAAATAAACATTTCCTTCTGTTTTTGCTGAAAAATTATGCTTCCGGCAATTTGCAGACATCTATCCACTCTATTGCATTTGAATATTTATAGAGTTCATCAAGATTTAGCTCAATTGCGCTGTTTCCGCTTCCTACCGCGGGGAATACAGTTTCAAATCGTTTAAGGCTTTCATCAAGATATACATCAATACCATCATTAATTCCGAAAGGGCACACACCTCCGACGGGGTGGCCGACAAGCTCAAGGACTTCATCCGGTGCGAGCATCTTGGCTTTCATATGAAATTTATCCTTAAACTTATGGTTATCGATTCTGGCATCGCCTGCAGCAAGTATTAATATGCAGCTGTCATCCTTCTTAAACGACAGCGTCTTCGCAATTCTGGCGCCTTCCACGCCAAGTGCAAGAGCCGCTAATTCAACCGTTGCGCTGGAAACATCAAATTCGCGAACGCGGTCTTCCATTCCGAATTGTCTGAAATATGCTCTGCCTCTTTCTATTGACATATTATTTTATTCACCTTATTTAAGTATTATTTTATTAAAGTTTTTCTTTCCGCGTTTAAGCACGATGCCGGCTCTCAGCTCATCGGCTGTGAACAGCTTGCTTATATCAGTAATTTTTTCATCATCGGCTGAAACTCCGCCCTGTTGAATGTTGCGCCGTGCATCGGATTTTGTTCCGCAGAGCCCTGAAAGCACAAGTGCCGTCATAACATCCAGGCTACCGTCAGTCAGATCTGTTTCGCTTATCTGCGTCGTCGGCATTTCGCCTGATGCTCCACCGCCGAACAATGCCTTTGCCGATGCCTCTGCTTTCTTGGCCTCTTCTTCGCCATGCACGAGAGACGTAAGCTCAAAGGCCAGAATTTCTTTCGCTTTATTAAGCTGCGAACCTTCCCACTTATCCATTTCGTCAATTTGTTCAAGCGGCAGGAATGTCAGCATGCGCAGGCATTTGAGAACATCTGCATCATCAACATTACGCCAGTACTGATAAAAATCGTAAGGCGATGTTTTGTTGGGGTCAAGCCACACAGCGCCTGCAGCCGTCTTGCCCATTTTCTTTCCTTCGGAATTAAGCAGCAGCGTAATCGTCATTGCATGGGCATCTTTGCCGAGCTTACGGCGAATGAGCTCTGTTCCGCCAAGCATATTTGACCACTGATCGTTGCCGCCAAACTGCATGTTGCATCCGTAATGTTGGAACATGTAGTAAAAATCGTAGCTCTGCATTATCATATAGTTGAATTCAAGGAAGCTGAGACCCTTTTCCATACGCTGCTTGTAGCATTCGGCGCGAAGCATATTATTAACGGAAAAGCATGCGCCTACTTCACGCAAAAGCTCTATGTAATTAAGTGGTTTGAGCCATTCTGAATTGCGGAGCATAATGGCTTTGCCATCGGAAAAATCAATGAATTTTTCCATCTGTTTTTTGAAGCACTCCGCATTATATGCAATTGTCTCCTCGGTGAGCATCTGGCGCATATCGGTTCTTCCGGACGGATCCCCGATGAGAGTTGTTCCGTCACCTATGAGGGCAATGGGACGGTTTCCGGCCATCTGCAGACGCTTCATAAGGCAAAGGGCCATAAAATGGCCCACATGCAGTGAGTCAGCGGTGCAGTCAAAGCCGATATAAAATGTCGCCTTGCCGTTATTTATCATTTCTTTTATTTGATCTTCATTTGTTACCTGGGCAATTAATCCCCTTGCAACCAGTTCCTCGTAAATTCCCATCAGTTTTTCTCCTTTTCTATTATTTCTTTTCTATTATTTGCTCAGCTGTTTCAGCCATAAATTCTATTATTTCATTGCAATTAATATTTCCCTTGAGATCGGCGCAGCGGACAAAGCCGTATTTTTCTCGAGCTATTCCGACACATTGCTTTGCAATAGCCGCAATTTTATCCTTTGCCTCAACATCTTGACCGTCAACGAACGGAAAAGCGAGCCCCTCGGTCATAACAGCACCGGTAATCGCGCCGCACAGCTCACCGCTCCTCGCACCACCGCCAAAGCCTGCCGAAACCGCCAATGCCGTTTTTTCATCCATTCCTGTGTATTCACAGCATGCAGCAAACACAGACTGAGCACAGTTAAAACCGTTTTGATGATATTCCAATGCTTTTTGTCCAATATTCATATAAACTTCTCCTATAAAAAAGCCCCCTGTCAAAAGACAGAGGGCGTTATTAACGCGGTACCACCTCTATGATGCATCATCCTCGCGGATAAGGCCTCGGTGAGTTTATAACTCCAGCGCTGTATCGGGCGCACCCGTCACCACCTACTGATATTTCAGTGAGCCGCTCCAAGCCGTATTCATCCGTCCGCGCTCTCCCCTTTTCAGCCTACAGGGTCTCTCTGAACAGTGCAAAAACGAACTACTCCTGCTTTTCATCGCGTTTACGTTGTGGATTATACTAAACTAACTGTTTCTTGTCAACTTATATTTATCCGCTGCTGCAAGCTGCTCTTCCGCACCTGCAAGCGTTGTTTCGGAGACAATGTCACCGCTATGCAGTCTTGCAAGCTCCATGCGTCTGCCTTGGCGATCGAGTTCTTTTACAACAGTGTATGTTTTTCCCGAGTGTTCAGCTTTTTCGATTTTATCATGGCTGTCGGCAAGTGCTGCAATCTGCGGCAGATGCGTTATACACAAAACCTGCTTGCCACGCGAAAGATCACTCATTTTCTCTCCGACACGCTGAGCGGCAATACCCGAAACCCCCGTATCAATTTCGTCAAAAACCATTGTCTCGACAGGATCATTATCTGAAAATACCGTTTTCATTGCAAGCATGATCCTGCTCAGTTCGCCGCCTGACGCAATCCTTGATATGCGTCCGAGTTCCATACCGGCATTTGCCGATATGAGAAAGCGCACCTGATCTGCACCGTTTCTGTCAAAGCCAAGCTCGCCTTCGATCGGATCAACCGCCACCTTGAACTTAGCAGATGGCATACTGAGGTCTCTGAGTTCGTTGCAAATGCGCTCTTCGAGCTCTCGGGCTGCTTTTGTTCTGCGAGATGTAAGCAGCGCCGCCTTATTTATGCAGTCATTTTTATAACCCTCAAGCTGTTTTTCAAGCTTTTTTATCATATCATCGGAATACTCAAGGTTTGAGAGCTCCTGCACGCTGCTGTCAAGCAGTTCAAGCATTCCGGCTTCATCGGTATTATACTTTCTGCAAAGCCGTTTTAACTGAGATGTGCGGGATTCTATCCGATCATATTCATCCGGAGAAAAATCAAGCTCTTCCCTGAAGTCTCTTATTCTCTCCGAGGCATCATATACGAGCGATAAAGCATTTGCTATTATCTCCGCCGTCTGCCTGAGTTCATCCGATATAGATGCTGCCCTTGTAATCAGAGACGACGCTTCATCTATAAGCGATACAGCATTTTCACTGCCGCCATAGAGGACGGAATATGCTCCGTCAAGTGCTTCGGTAAGCTTCTCGGAATTGCGAAGGATGTCCCGCCTGGCAATCAGCTCCGCTTCCTCACCCACGCGAAGATTGGCATTTGAGAGTTCTTCAATTCTATACCGCAGGCTGTCTGCCAAGCGTTCTTTTTCGCTTTCATCCATTGAGAGCTTGTTTATCTGACGCTTACATGCAATATAGCATTCATATGCTTTACTGAACTCTGCCATCTCGGGTCCGGTTTTCCCAAAGCCGTCAAGGTAGGACAGATGCAACGCTTCATCCATAAGCTGACGACCATCATTTTGACCATGTATATCAAGCAGCAGTGAACCGAGTTGCCTGAGCTGTGCGACGCTTACGGGATTACCGCATACACGGCAGCTGCTTTTTCCGTCAGCGGATATTCTCCTGCGTATTATTATCTCATCCTCGGGTTCAAGGTCATTCTCTTCAAACCATTTTAAAGTAGCATCAGTTTCAAAAACCGCCGAAACGACCCCGTAATCGGCACCGCTCCTGACTATTTCACGACTGGTACGCGCCCCGAGAACAGCGCCGAGCGAATCAACTATGATTGACTTGCCTGCACCTGTTTCGCCGGTTAATACAGTGAGTCCTTCTCTGAATTCTATATCGGCTTTTTCTATGACAGCAATATTTTCTATTTGAAGCTGTGTAAGCATAGCTAACCTCTTGTCAGAACATTTCCTCAATCTCATGGCAGAAGTCCTCTGCCGCCTTACTGTCCTTCATTGCCAGAAAAGCAGTGTCATCACCCGCAAGAGTTCCGACGAGCGTCTCAATATGCATAGAGTCAAGCGTTGAGCACGCGGCGGAAGCCAGTCCCGGAAGTGTTTTGATAACAATTATATTCTGGGCAAGCGCATACGACGTTACGCTTTCTCTGAATATTTTTTTAAGGCGCATTTCTCTGTCATTGCTTCGAGATCTGCCGCTTACGGCATAGTGATACTTGCCGTTATTTCCGAGTTCTTTAACAAGATGCAATTGCTTTATATCTCTTGAAAGCGTAGCTTGGGTACTTGAAATACCTCTATCCGCAAGTGCCTTTATAAGCTGAGTCTGGGTTTCAATTTCCTGTTCGGTAATCACCTGGAGAATAACATTCTGTCTTGAATCTTTCAATTTGTTCTCCCTTCAATCAATCTACTCTGTATTGCAGCTTACTGAATGTTGAGTCATAAAAGCTGCGCTCGCCAAGATAAATGAGATTTGCGCATTTTGAGGATTTACTG
The DNA here is from genome assembly GCA_963590435.1 of bacterium. Classification (GTDB taxonomy): domain Bacteria; phylum Bacillota; class Clostridia; order Oscillospirales; family Oscillospiraceae; genus F23-B02. The sequence continues at coordinate 3,465 of CAVAPG010000065.1, read as the reverse complement.
ACTACGATTATATCCTCATTAGCAAGTTCAAATCCGTCTGTTCCGTCAACGGAAACATATGCGCGACGGTCATGAAGCTTTTCAGCTTTAATTGTTATCTTGTGATCTGATGACAGCACAAAGCTACGTGAGCCGATATAATGAGCGCAAATCGGCGAAACAATAAAGTTTTTGGCTTCCGGTTCAACTATCGGGCCACCGGCTGACATTGAGTATCCCGTTGAACCTGTAGGCGTTGAGACTATAATTCCGTCTCCGGAGTAGCTCATAATTCTTTCACTGTCGCACCACGCTGTAAGCTTTATGCAGTCACCCATGCCATGAATAACAGCATCATTAAGTCCGACATCGGTATAAATAACCTCACCGTTTCGTATGAGCTCTATATCAATCATCATTCTGAAGCTTGAAGAATATTTTCCTGCCGCGGCTTCGAGAATAAGGTCAATATTTTCAGGCTCAAGCGATGCCATAAATCCCTTTGTTCCTAGGTTTATTCCAAGCATCGGAATATCACTGTGATTAAGATATCTTGCCGTATGAAGAATAGTGCCGTCACCGCCTATAACAATAAAAACGGACGCATGGCCGGCAACTGAGCTCCAAGATGAAAGCTCTACATCGTCGGGTATAACTGACGAATCATGTGTACCGAACACAGGGCAAACGGCAACACTATAACCATTGCATATAAGAATTTCCTTGGCCTTTCTCGTAAGTTCAAGACCACAGTCCCTGTACGGATTAGGGCACAGCACAATTAATTTAGACATTTTACCCTCACAGTTGCTCGTGCGAGGCTTCAACAACTGCTCTCGCATCGATAGTCGGCGGATCAAATCTGCCTTTTTTCATAAAACAAAGATATTCTCTGTTTCCTTCCGGTCCTTTTATAGGGGAGAAATCAAGTCCCATTACTGTCATCCCGACAGTTGGTGCAAAGCTCAATATTCCCTCTATTACCGACAAATGGATATTTTTATCCCTTACAACGCCTTTTTTACCGACATCATCTTTGCCGGCTTCAAACTGCGGCTTTATGAGGCACACCAGATCACCGCCGTCTTTTATAAGCGAGCAGACTGCCGGTAATACGAGCTTTATTGAAATGAACGATAAATCCATTACAGCAATATCTATCGGCTCCGGTATTTGTTCTTCGCTGATATATCTTATATTAGTGCGTTCCAGGTTGACGACACGCTCGTCACTTCTCAGGCTCCATGCAAGCTGACCGTATCCGACATCGACAGAATAAACTTTGGCGGCACCGTTTTTCAGAAGTACATCCGTAAATCCGCCTGTGGAAGCCCCGCAGTCCATACATATTTTGCCGCAAGCATCAACAGGAAAAACTTTCAGTGCTTTTTCAAGCTTAAAACCGCCGCGACTGACATAAGGAAGTGCGGCTCCTCTTACTTCAACAGACGCATCAGGCGACACCTGCATTCCCGGCTTGTCTGCACGTTGGCCATCGACAAAAACGATGCCGCTCATAATAGTTGTTTTGGCTCGCTCGCGGCTCTCTGTGAGTCCCAAATCAAAAACGAGCTGATCTAGTCGAATTTTTTTCATTTTTCACTCCGTATCAGCTTCTCGGTATTCTCCGAAATGCTTTCGGCATCGAGTCCGCAATGCTGCACAAGCTCCGGTACCGTGCCCTGAACGACTATGCCGCTTCCGAGGTTCGGCGTATATGAACCTTTTATTTTAACACCCATGCGCTCAGCCAAAGCAAGTATCTCATCTGCAATGCATCCGGATTTGCAAACCTGTTCACTCATGACGAAATACCCGGTTCTACTCATGGAAGTTATAATATCAGCATAGTATTCTTCACCAAGACGTGAAATTTTAAAAACATCCGCGCAAATACCTCTGTCTGCAAGTCTGTCTGCAACATCCAACGCGGTATTAATATCCGTTCCGTATGCGGCAATCGTTACTTCATTTCCGCTGCGGAGCTTAACACATCCATCAGTCAGGCAGTCAACATATCTTCCTTCGCCGCCTCGAGGATAGCGAATTGCTACAGGTCCGGTCATACGAACCACTGCCTCCTCAAGCATAGCTTCAAGCTCGGAAAAGCTCGCAGGACATAGAATTTGCATATGCGGAACAGAGCGCAGATAGCTGATATCGAAAGCACCGTGATGCGTTTCACCGTCGTTTCCGACAAGTCCCGCTCTGTCAACACAGAACACTACATGCAGGTGCTGTAGCGAAACATCATGTATAAGCATATCGTAAGCGCGCTGCAGGAAGCTTGAGTATATAGCAACTACCGGCGTCAAAGCTTGTTTTGCCATACCGGCAGCCATGGCAACGGCGTGACCTTCGGCTATACCGACATCGAAAAATCTTTTAGGAAAACGTTCTGCGAACTCCGTTAATCCGGTTCCGGATCCCATCGCCGCAGTAATTGCAACAACATCATGATGTATCTCCGCAAGCTGAGTAAGTTTATGGCCGAACACCAATGAATAGCATGGCTTAGACTCGGGCATTGCGCCGGTTATCGGATCAAATTTCCCAACTCCGTGATATTTATCCGGATGCTCTTCGGCATATTTACATCCCTTGCCTTTTTTGCTTATAACATGGACAAGCACCGGCGTATTCATTTCTTTTGCCCAACGTATTACAGTTTCAAGCTGATCAACATCGTGACCGTCAACCGGTCCGAGATAGTATATGCCCATGGAGTCGAACATATTCGTCGGTAGGATTGACTTTTTGAGTGCTTCTTTAAGCTTATGACTTGCGTTATACAGGCCGTCCATTCCCTTGACTGTCTGCCTATACCAACGTTTAAAATTAATATAACCGGGCTTTACGCGTTCCTTTGAGAGCAGCTTTGCCATACCGCCGACATTGCCGTTTATACTCATACCGTTGTCGTTTAATATAATGACAATGGGCTCGCTGCTTCCACCAACATTGGCAAGCCCTTCATAAGCCAGGCCACCGGTCAGTGCTCCGTCGCCTATAACAGCAACAACATCATATTTTTCGCCTTTAATTGTACGCGCTGTTGCCATGCCTAACGCAACAGAAACCGAATTTGAAGCATGACCGGCAATAAAGGCATCATCATCAGCTTCATACGGCTTCGGAAATCCAGAAAGTCCGTTGTAGCAACGAAGAGTTTTGAAGGCATCACGACGTCCGGTTATTATTTTATGAGCATAGCTCTGATGGCCGACATCAAATACTATTCTGTCTGTCTTGCTGTCATACACTCTGTGCAGAGCGACTGTGAGTTCAACCGCTCCGAGATTGGAGGCAAGATGACCTCCTGTTTTCGAAACATTATCTATGATAAATTGGCGAAGCTCATCGCAGAGAACAGGCAGTTCTTCTTTATCCAGTTTTTTTATATCATCAGAGGAATTGACTTTATTCAAAAAATTCAAAACAATACCTCGTAAGTAATTATTTATTCAATATTATATTGCATTATAT
>CAVAPG010000064.1:0-9468 GCA_963590435.1 bacterium | reverse complement strand
TTGGGCGCAGCCTATCCTTTTCGGACGGTTACCCCAACATTTAGTTTAGAACCACATTTATTTAACCTATTAACCGCATATCAAACGAGAAAATCCCGTCCGAGAGGACGGGATTTTCTGCGTATCTCGAAAACCACGCGTTAGACGCGTGGTTCAAAAGAGGTTAAGCGAAGAAGAAGGAATAAAAAATCCTTTTGCTTTATAATAAAAGTGCGGTCTGCCAACTGCACAACAGAGAATTCTGGTGTAAGGGGTATTATGTGGATACGGTAGGAAAGAATACGAGCCGAATTGCAGAATACATCAAGAACCAGCTGAAGGAAGATCAAATGGCGGAGCAATACGTAATACCAGGAATCAGCCCTTTTAAGGGTAGCAAGTAACAATCCCCACGCAACTGGCAGAACGTATTACGCGTTGTACGCGTGGCGAAGAACAGAGGGCTTTGCCCGCATATGAAAAACCACCCGCTTGGCGGGTGGTTGGTTATTCAGCGTTCCTTATATTCAGCGATGTCTTCCAGCCTGCAATTTAATATCTTGCACAGCTGATTAAGAGTGTAAGTGTTTACATTTTCATTTTTTCTCAACCTATCAAGTTGCCCCGTACTTATTTTGTGCTCTTTTATGAGTTTATACTGCGACACTCCCTTTTCCTTCATCGTAATCCACAGACGATCAAAAACTATCATGGCATGTACCCTCTTTTTGTTTATGCCACAATCGTATTTTATAGCTTAGATATTGACAATTGCCCATATACGGGCTATACTGTTTTCAGATACATTTGAAAAAATAGAGGAGGGTGCGAATAAATATAAATAGTTGACCATGCAAAATTCGAAAAAAGGAAAGTTAGAGGAGAAGTGATAGAGATGAATATCAAACGAATTACTGCTGCAATACTGACATTGGTAATGTTGCTTTCTCTTGCAGCATGTGGTACAAATGCGCAAGACAGTGGTGACAGTTCAACTGAAACAATTTCCGAAAGTGAAGCCATGCAGAAGGCTCGCAATTATATTGAATCAGACACATTTGGCAAGCAACAATTTGTTAATTCTGCCATGCCCAACGGCGCTGAAAGCATGTTTAACATTGATGCTGGAAGTTCTTCACTCGTTGGGGAAAGTACTGACGGCGGATATATGGTTCAGGTAAAAGGTAATTTTTACGCTAACGATGAATATGGAAATTTATATGGCCACTATACGTATGAGTGCACAGTTGATGTAAGCAGTACCGGCAGCTGTTGGCTTGATACTACAAGTGTTTCTGTACGGAAAGCATGAGCGGTATATATTATATTGAGAAATAGATATAATGCAAAAAAGAAAATAAAAACTCCGAATTCGCCATTGCTTTAACTGCAGAAAATCCCGTCCGCGAGGACGGGATTTTTTCATATCTGATTATCAAATTTTCGCCGAGCGGGACTGCGTTGCGGAAATTACAGACCGAGGCTCGTGAACGCTTCCCACGAGCGATGCATGTATGTTTCAAGACCGATGGGCTCGCCTATATATTTCGGGTCGCGTCCGTCACGCAGAAATTCGTCCATGAAACACTTGCGCCCTGTGGTGTGCGCAATGGGGATGCCGGTCATGTCGCTTGTTTCGCGCAGGACATCATAGCCCTGACGGATATCATCCGCGCTTGCGAAGTTGAGGAGGTTTGAGTTGTTGACAAAGCCCGTAACCTTGAGCCTTGCAAAGCCCTCCATCTCTTCCTTGAGTTTTATGATCTTTTCCGGACTTTCCGACATCGGACGGAAGACGTTTACGATGTCATACACCTCAAGCTGCCCCTCTTCGAGGGCGGCAAAGTCCGTGTGATATCTGCCCAGTGACATTGCACCGGCGGAGTCGCCGCCGACATCGAAGATGCACAGGTCCCAGTCGCCGGCAAATGCCGATGCCACAGCCGCGGACATGTTGCTCGGGGTCACGCCCTGACTTGCAAAGGTAGGGGAGACGAGGTTGATGTTGTTTTCCTTCAGAAGATCGACGCGGTCGCTCATGCGGAAATAGTCGTTGACCTTGTCGAGGTCAACAACCAAGGTGTTGAGGCCCTTGGCAGCGGAGTTGACCGCGAGGTTTATCGCAATCTCGGTTTTGCCGGAGCCGTAGTTGCCTATAAGAACGATGAAGTGCTTCATCACTTTGCTCCCTTGGCGTTGGCCTTTGCTATGAACTTCTCGTTGTTTATGATAAAACGCTCGTGGCGGCCGCCGCCTATCTGACCGCACTCGTCAAATGCCTTTACCTCGAAAACGAGGCGGCGGCGGTCGATCTCGATAAGCTCGCTCTCTGCCCAGACCTTCATGCCGAGCGGGGTTGCCGCATCGTGAGTAATCTCAAGCTTCGTTCCGACAGTGCCTTCACCCTCGGCGAGATACGGTGCAACGGACATCTGCGCTGCCTGCTCCATGAGCCCGACCATGCAGGGAGTTGCGAAAACATCAAGTGAGCCGGAACCTACGAATTTTGCGGTGTTGCTGCCGTCAACGACTGTTTCGACTTTGCCTTTTATTCCGATTTCCATATAAGTTTCTCCTTTTGCTATATTTCAGATGAGCTTAATTTAGCACACAAAGCCCGAGTTTACAAGCAGAAAAAAGATCGCTCCCGAAGCACAAAGACCTCGGGAGCAGGATCACGGGGGGACGCGATCCCTGAAATCGTTAATAATATATCATACGAAAAATAAAATTGCAACATATTTTGCACAAATGTCTAAACTTATTTTAAAACTAAGTACAAAAACGCTCCTGCCCAAACGGACAGGAGCGAAAGATAAATCGGATTATTCAGAAGCAATTACTTCTTGATGTTCTCCTTGATGACCTCGCCGAGGATGGTCATGCCCTTTACGATCTTCTCTTCGGGCATGCAGGAGTAGTTCAGGCGGATGCAGTTGTTGTGGCCTGCATCGGGGAAGAAGCCGTCGCCGGGGACATATGCAACATTGCGCTCGAGGCACTGCTTTGCCATCTCGTTGGTGTTGATGTACTCAGGCAGCTCGACCCATGTGAACAGACCGCCGTTGGGGTGAGTGAACTTTGCCTCGGGCGGGAATTCCTTTTCCATGGTCTCGATCATAACATCGCGGCGCTTGCGGTAGCACTCCTTGATAGCGGCAACGTGTGCGTCCAGGTCAAACATGTCGATGAACTTGGAAACAACGAGCTGAGCCTCGGTGGAGGACTGCAGGGAAGCTGCCTGTGCAAGGAAGTTGTACTTCTTGAGAATCTCGCCGTCTGCGCAGACCCAGCCGAGACGGTAGCCGGGAGCGAGGATCTTGGAGAAGGTGCCGAGGAAGACAACGAGGCCCTTGGTGTCCATGCTCTTGAGTGCGGGCAGGTACTCGCCTTCGAAGCGGAGCTCGCCATAGGGGTTATCCTCGATAACGGGAACTTCGTACTTGTTTACGATCTCCATGAACTGCTTGCGGCGCTCGAGAGGCCATGTACGGCCGGAGGGGTTCTGGAAGTCGGGGATGACGTAGATCATCTTGACGTTTTCGGTTGTGGCAAGAACCTTTTCGAGCTCTTCCATGATCATGCCGTCTCCGTCAGTGGGGATAGCAACGAAGTTGGGCTCGCAGGCCTTGAATGCGTTAAGTGCGCCAAGGTAGGAAGGGCTCTCGATGATGATAACATCGCCCTTGTCGCAGAAGACACGTGCCGAGTAGTCCAGACCCTGCTGAGAGCCGGAGGTAACAAGGATGTTGTCTGCGCTGGTCTTGATGTTGAGCTTTGCCTCCATGCGGTCAGCAATCTGCTGACGGAAGTGCTCGAAACCGTTGGTGCTGGAGTACTGAAGAGCAACTCTGCCCTGCTCGTCCATAACAGCGTCGGTAGCAGCCTTTATCTTGTCAACAGGGAAAAGCTCGGGAGCGGGCATGCCGCCTGCAAAAGAGAGAACCTCGGGCTTGTTGGCCAGAGCCAGCAGCTCGCGGATTGCCGAGCCCTTAAGAAGGCTCATTCTGCTTGAAAATTTGATCATTTGCGTTTATTCCTCCTGTATATTATAAGACATTTTACCATTCTATTTAAGCATAATTCAAGCCGTTTGTAAACACCATAATTTTATTTGGCTCGTTATTTTTGCGATAATTGCACAGATTTAGGTTCTGTTATACCGAATTTGGACGCATCTGCGTCGGATATTGCGCAATTTTTCATGCATTTCATTCCCAAAAGGAATGGATACAGACGTTAAGAGGACGTTTAGTTTATATTTTGACATTGTATTGCGAAACGCATCGGCAGATGATATAGTTACAATTTGTAGATTAATACTATATTATAATTTTATTTTTGCTGCGGCAGCCAGCCGCGGGAAAGGACGGAAAAAATGAAAAACAGCGAAAAAACTATGGACAAAATCGTCGCACTGTGCAAAAACCGCGGCTTTGTGTATCCCGGAAGCGAGATATACGGCGGACTTGCAAACTCATGGGACTACGGCCCCCTCGGCGTTGAGTTTAAAAACAACGTCAAAAAGGCATGGCTGAAGAAATTCGTTCAGGAAAGCCCGTACAATGTCGGCCTTGATGCCGCAATCATCATGAATCCGCAGACATGGGTTACCACCGGTCACGTCTCCAGCTTCTCGGATCCTCTGCTTGACTGTCGCGCCTGCAAGGCACGCCACCGTGCCGATAAGCTCATAAGTGAGGAGCACCATGAGGTCAATGTCGACGCGATGAGCTTCGATGAAATGGATGAGTTCATAGCCTCGCACGAGGATATAATCTGCCCCGTATGCGGCAAGCATGACTTTACCCCTATCCGCAAGTTTAATCTTATGTTCAAAACGGCCATCGGCGTAACCGAGGACTCCAGCTCAACCTGCTATCTGCGTCCCGAGACCGCCCAGGGCATCTTCGTAAACTTTGCAAATATTCAGCGCACCACGCGCAAAAAGCTGCCCTTCGGCGTCTGCCAGGTCGGCAAGGCCTTCCGCAATGAGATTACCCCGGGCAACTTCACATTCCGCACCCGTGAATTCGAGCAGATGGAATGCGAGTTCTTCTGCAAGCCCGGAACCGACCTTGAGTGGTTTGCCTACTGGAAAGACTACTGCAAAAACTGGCTGCTCTCCCTCGGCATAAGCGAAGAGCACCTGCGCCTGCGTGATCATGAGCCGGCTGAGCTGGCCTTCTATTCACGCGCGACCACCGATATTGAATACGCCTTCCCGTTCACCGACTGGGGTGAGCTGTGGGGCATCGCAGACCGCACCGATTACGACCTCGGCCGCCATCAGGAGGCATCCGGCAAGGATCTGACATACTTCGATCAGGAAAGCGGCGAGCACTATGTCCCATATGTAATCGAGCCGTCCCTCGGCTGCGACCGTGTCGCACTGGCGTTCCTCTGCGAAGCATACGACGAGGAGGTAGTCGGTCAGGATAAGAAGGGCAATGACGATATCCGCACCGTTCTGCATCTGCATCCGGCACTGGCACCTTACAAGTGCGCAATCCTGCCCCTTTCCAAGAAGGAGATACTCACAGGTCCCGCCATGGAGCTTTACAGTGAGCTGAGCAAGGAATTTATGGTCGATTACGATGAGACCGGATCTATCGGCAAGCGCTATCGCCGCGAGGACGAGATAGGCACGCCCTTCTGCATCACATTTGACTTCAACACCGTCGGAACCGAAACCGATGAGGCCGACCACTGCGTAACGATCCGTGAGCGTGACAGCATGCAGCAGGTCCGCATCCCCATAAGCGAGGTTAGGGGCTATATAGCCGAAAGGATCAAGTTCTGAAACCGTGAGCACGCATAAAATAAGAAGAAGCTGTTATCTCTTCGGCACAGACATATCTGCCTGTGCCGGAGCAAAGGAAAAAACCTGCTTCCGTATTTGGAACTGGGGCATGCTTGTTCTCTCAGCGGCGGGAATATGTTCTCTTACGCTGCTGCTCGGCGTTGGAAACGTGGGACGGGAGCTCCTTTTCGATTACTTCCGCCATCCGCTGATATTCTTTTTGAATTTCCTGCCGATATGCCTGCTGGAGCTTCTGCTCTACTGCCTTTTCAACAGAGCATGGACGGCGTATCTTGCCACGGCGATTATTTTCGTGACGGCAGGTGTGGGGAATTATTTCAAGCTCAAGTTCCGCGATGACCCGTTCATGTTTTCGGACATTACGGCAATTCATACGGCACTCGGAGTGTCCTCCGGATATAATATAACGCTTACAAAGCGCGTTGCGTTTTGTCTTATATGTGCCGTTATCGGCCTTGTTGTTATGTTGCTTTTTGTGCGCGGACACACAGGCGGCAGGGCAAGAGCAGTGTGCGCTGTGATTATCGTACTTAGCATCTGGCCACTGTGGAAGTTTGTCTATTCCGATTCCGATATCTACAGTGTGAAGACTGCAAATTTCGAGCATGCAAACCAGTGGAGAGCCAATGAGGTGTTTGAGTCCAAGGGCTTTGTGTATCCGTTTATCTACAGCATAAAGGACGCAATCGACACGGCACCCGACGGCTACGATGAGCAGATCGTTCAGGATACGCTCTCGGCTTATTCCGATTCCGATATCCCCGATGATAAAAAAGTCAACATTCTCGCAATTCAGCTTGAGGCTTTTTCCGATCTTACGACCGCCGGTCTTGAGGGCGTTGAAGATGTGTATGACGATTATCATGCGCTTGAGGATGAAAGCTATACCGGCGAGCTAGTGACGAATATATTCGCCGGCGGAACGACGAATACGGAAAGATGCTTCCTTACGGGATATACGACGCTGAAGGACTACCGCAGTTCGGTAAACTCCTATGTCTGGTATCTGCGCAGTCAGGGCTACACCGCAAACGGCAGTCACCCCTGCCTGAGAACGTTTTATAACCGATATAATGTCAATACATATCTCGGCTTTGAAGACTATCTGTTCACCGAGGGATATTACGAAAAATACGGCTATCCCGTGACCTACGATGACGATTTCTTCCCCGAAATGCTGAGACTTTTCAAAGAAGATGTCGCGTCTGGAAAAAATGTTTTCTCATTTAATGTCACATATCAGGGGCACGGACCGTACGACACGGAAAAGCTCATCTGGGGGGATGCCCTGTGGGACGGCGATGTTTCGGAATACAGTTGGAATGTCATAAATAACTATCTCGGCTCGGTAAAAAACACGATAGACAACGTAATAGCTCTGAAGGAAGAGCTCGAGGCGATGGATGAGCCCGTCGTTCTGGTCATATACGGCGACCACAAGCCGTGGCTGGGCGATAACAGCGTGACATATACCGAGCTTGGAATAGATCTTGATGCGTCAACACGCGAGGGCTTTGACAATCATTACTCCACACGCTATCTTATCTGGGCAAACGACGCCGCCAAGGAGCTGTGCGGAAATGAATTTGTCGGCGAAGGCCCGACGATAAGCCCCTGCTATCTCATGAATGAGCTGTTCTCGCTGCTCGGCTGGGACGGGCCGGCATATATGAAATACATGGACGATATGCAGCAGTCCCTTCCCGTCATAAACACAGACGGCTATTATCTTGTCGACGGTGATGTCGTTGACTCGCTCAGCGGAAGTCTTCTTGAAGAAAAGCAGAGCGTTGACGCGGTGCAGTATTATATGCGCCGAAACTTCATCTATTCGGAGGTGGCGTCATGACTGCGGGAGAGGGCTTTGTCAAGGCCATAAAGCCGTTGGGCTGTGTGCTGTTTCTTATCCTGTTTGTTGTGTTTATGGTGTTCTGCTTTACAAGCGAGGCACCTCTCGGCGACAAATATACCTGCCCGAAGACAACGGAATATTATTCCGAGCATCTTGATGAGTTCGAGCAGGAGCTGGAGGAAAACCTCCTGCCGCTCGTAGACGGTGTTGAGGACTGCCGCATAAGCGGAGATAAGATAGAGATTACAATCTCCGAGGACTGCTATAAGGCATCGTCGCAGATAATTTATCATTACTACGGCAAAGATATATTTGATATAAAAAAATCAGAGAAATGAGTGATAAAAATGAAAGACGGATTTATTAAAGTTGCTGCCGCATCTCCGATGATCAAAGTAGCCGACACGGATTATAATGCCGGCAAGGTCATCGAGTGCATGAAAAAAGCCGCTGAAAAAGGCGTAAAGCTGCTCGTTTTCCCCGAGCTTACGCTCACGGGCTGCTCCTGCTATGACCTGATAGGTCACAGTGTCATCCTGCGCGGTGCCGAAAGATCGCTTGAAAAAGTAATCGAAGCCAGCGCCGGAAGCGATATGCTCGTCATTGTCGGCCTGCCCTATGCTCCGCGCGGCGGTGCACTCTACAGCGTAGCCGCGGTTATATCCGACGGTGAGCTGCTCGGACTTGTTCCGCGCTCCGAAACAGCCGGAACGCTGTTTGCCGCAGCCGACGAAGAAGGCGGCGAGGAGACCCTGTGCGGCAAGTTCGATGCATTTTTCGACACCGAGCTTCTGTTCACAAGCGATGTCCTGCCCGGACTGTCCGTCGCTGTCGAGCTCGGCGCAGACGCCGACGCAATTGATGCCCCTGCGGCACGCCACGCGCTTGCAGGCGCAACGGTTATAGCATCTCTGGCATCCTTCCCGGCAACCGTCAGTTCCACAATCGAGGCAACTGCGGCTGTGAAATACCGCTCAAAGCATCTCAATTGCGGCATAGTTCTCGCCGCCCCCGGCAAGGGAGAGAGCACGACCGACAATGTCTACTCCGGCCTGTGCATGGTAGCCGAAAACGGCGAGGTGCTCGCCTCGGATGAATGCGAGGATTGCTTCGTAGTTTCCGAAATTGATGTTGAGTATCTTGAAAATTTGCGCCGCAAGAGCGGCAAGTACGGCAGAAGCCAGTATAAATACAGCCACTCCGAGCTCTACTGGGGCACGGAAATCTGCGAAACCGAGCTTACGCGCAGCTATCGCAAGCTGCCGCATCTGCCCGAATTTGAGAAGGACATGGGCAATTACTGCCGCCGCATGATTGATATTCAGGTTTCCGGCCTTGTAAAACGCATGACATATGCAGGCCTTGATCACTGCGTTGTCGGCATCTCCGGCGGCGTTGACTCGACTCTGACCGTTATGGTCTGTGCCGCTGCCGTAAAGCGTATGGGTCTGCCCTCGACCAACGTCGTCGCATGCACTCTGCCCTGCTTCGGAACATCCTCACGCACAAAATCCAATGCTATCATCGTTGCCGAGCAGGTCGGCGCGGAGGTCCGCGTTATCGATATCGGCGAGAGCGTCTATAAGCATTTTGACGATATAGGCCATGCCCATGATGACTACTCCATAGCATTCGAAAATGCCCAGGCGCGCGAGCGCACACAGGTGCTTATGGATATTGCAAACAAGGTCAACGGCCTTGATGTCGGCACCGAAGACCTCAGTGAGTTTGTCGACGGCTGGTGCACATATAACGGCGACCACACCAGCATGTATGACGTGAATATGGGTCTGACCAAAACCCAGGTGCGCGC
>CAVAPG010000063.1:0-9838 GCA_963590435.1 bacterium | reverse complement strand
ATACAGTATATAACACAGTTGATTAAAAATCAATATATTGAAACATTTTATACCAATATGCTCAGTAATTTGACAATTCTGAGTTTGATAATGTATTATGATAGCATCATAACTCAAAGAGAACTTAAAAATCGGAGGCAATATGGACATACTGTACACTGCGCTGGCTGTTATCATAGCCGTATTCTTCATTTGGCTTATTATAAAAGTGTTTGCAACATCAATAAAATGGGCGTTCAAGCTGCTGATTAACGCAATACTCGGCTTTGTCATGCTGTTTATATTTAATTTTCTGGGCGGATTTATAGGACTTTCAATCAGCGTGACCTGGCTGAGCGCAATCATTGCCGGAATTTTCGGCATTCCGGGCATAATCATTTTGCTTATCATTGAGATTTTCTTCATGTGAGGCAAGCGTCGGCAAGTTGCTTCTTAAAATTTATCATCTACTATAAATTCTAACAATATGAGAGAAAGTAAAAAATGCGTCGAACCCGCTCGCACCGATTTTTGCTCATCTCATATTATCTATCAAGGCACCTGCGTGCAAAAATATTGCGTATTGTAAACTTTACTGGTATACTTATCTCAGTAGAAAATTCAACGGTTGAGATATCCGAATGTATGGATTATCTATCCCATATGTCGGCAGCAAATTAAAAACATCAAAATGTGTGGAGGAATGGAAATGAGCAAAAATCGCTATTTTGCAGATGACTGCTGGGCGTTTTGGATAGACGGCGACGATTCCAGCACTCTTTACATAAGTGATTGGATTAACCCAAAGGGGAACAGCTATGTTGATGTTGCCGTCCATGCACGCGGAATAAAGGGCACAAAGTCGCTTAATATTTACATTCCGTTTCCCATCACATCAGATGAAATCACTGACATTTCAATGATGTTCTGGAACAAAAGCGTACTTTATGCAATATTTAACTCAGCTTGCATTATTGATTTCGAAAAAAATGAATGCACATCGGAGCTTGCCTATCAGGGCAAGACTGTAGACCTGGTGCATATTTCAAAGCTCGAATATAATATATCTCAATTGGCAGACGGAAGCCTTTTCACACTTGATTTTGATCAGTTGCAGGATTCTCTTGCCAACGATGAAGCCTATTTTATATTCCGTATCCCTCACAAGTCACTTAACGCAATTTTTTCACCGCGCGTGTGCGTAGACAGTTATCTTAAAAGGGTTAGAAAAGCAATTACGACGCCTGTGATAGATGAAAAATACGGCTATTCCGTTCGCATAAACGAATCCCGCTCACTTCCGCCCGAAATAACCCGATTGGTTCCGTTCCATCGGCAAAAACTCAGACGCACGCTGATTTCGCTTTCGATAGACGAGGATTATGATGTAGGCGACCAGGGATGTTATTGCATACGGCGGCTTGAAGAAAATATATACAACGACTATATTCCCGAAGGCTTTTCCTGCGATAATGCGATTACCTATCAATGGGATCAGCGCAAGGAAAAGAGCCAGCATGGTCATTTTAACTTCTATTTCTCTATCGCACGTAATTCCATCAGCAAAACGAGCATGGGACTTTACATGGTTCTGCTTATTATCTTCAGTGGTGCGGGCAGCGCATTATGCGAGCTTGTCATGCGTCTATTCGGAGCATGACTGACAGAAAACACGGCTCTGCGTGGCTGCAAATATAATATATATTTTGTGCAGTTGGCAAACCGCACTTTTATTATAAAGCAAAAGGAGTTTTTATTCCCTCTTTATCGCTTAAGCTCTTTTGAACCACGCGTCCAACGCGTGGTTTTCGAGATACAAAAATCGAAGCTGTTGATGCAGCTTCGATTTTTGTATGTCAAAAGCAATCAAATTCTCCATCTTCCGGCATGGTTAATGACGGAATTGGAAATTATAATCTTACATATTTCCGATGTGCCTTCAGCTATTGTAAGCATCTGGGCGTCTCTAAAGCAACGATCTACCTCGAAATCGGAGGACAGGCCATTTGCTCCGTGGATTTGGCGTGCGCTCTTGCATATTTCGCATGCAAGCTCCGTACTCATCAGTTTTGCCGCTGCAACATCTGTCGCGGTCTGATTGTCTCCTGCATCATATTGGTTGGCAGCGCAATAAAGCATACATCTTGCCGCAGAAAGCTTTGCGTACATTTCAGCAAGCATGAAAGCTATTCCCTGATAAGAAGACAGATTTCGTCCATATTTGCCCGTCGTCGTGGCATAGTTATTTGCAAGCTCCAAAGCTCTGCCCGCAATACCCGCGGCGATTGCCGAAACCGCAAGCCTTCCGAAATGAAGCGTTGGCTTAAGAAGCGAATATCCTTGATTTTCAGCACCTATCATATTTTCAAGTGGAATGTGGCAGTTATCTAATGTGATATGTCCTGTTGGGCAACCGTTGAGGCCTATCATTCGTGCTCCGGTCTCGGCTGTCAAACCGTCAGTTGACGCATCTACATAAAAAAGGCTAACATCTCTGCTGCGTCCCGTCAGAGTGGTTCGCGCGGCAAGCAAATACCCATCAGCCTTTCCCGCCGCCGTTATCCATGATTTTGAGCCGTTGATAACCCATTCATCGCCGACTCGAATAGCTGTAGTATTTATGCCAAGCACATCAGAACCGCCGCTTTCTTCGCTGATTGCATATGCTATGAGCTTGTTGAGCTCAAAACCCGGTTCGAGAATATTTGCTCTGAGTTCATCGGATGCCGCGCCATTCATTATCTCGCACGCAAGGCAGTGTGGGACAATAGAAAGTGCCAGTGAAGCGTTTCCTTTTGCAAGCTCTTCAAATATAACGCACATATCCGACGCTCGATAATTTCCGTTTTTCATCAGCTCAGGAGCAACAAAGCCAAGATCACCGCAGCGCTTTATGAGCTGAGATGGAAAAACCCCGTTTCTGTCAAGTTCCTGCGCTCCCGGCATAACCTCTTTGTGAACGAACTCGCTCACTGTATTTTTTAATTTTATCTGATTCTCATTAAACATATACATTTACAATTATTCTCCTTGCTTGGCCGTAAACATCAATATTGCTTTTGTATACGAACAGCTGTCGTCAAATATTTCTTCCTCAAGAGTACATCCTTGCTCTCCTCTGCGCGTCAATTTGCTTGAGAGCATAAGATTATCACGTATTCCAATTGTTTTTGATACGAAAAAAGTTCCGCTTTCAATTACGCACCCGTCTCCGAGAATGGCGGAAGCATGACGTCGTGCCGCAGTCAGCACAACAGGGAGCGTAAATTCAGAAGGATCCACCTCTCGCTCGCTCGGAACTCGGATATTATAATAATTTTCCGTCTCATCACCGGCCGCGTCCGCTGTTTCAAGAAACGATTCAAACATCGGAACTCCTCCGCCTTGTCCGGAAAAGACAAAATATCGCATAATATCGTTTGCATCCAGCACTCCGCTCACTTTATCACCTTCAGTGACTGCAGCAACGGTGTTCCCGTTTAGAAGCATTTCCTCGGCAATCCGTTTCATTGGCGTTTTGCTGTCAAAATGTATACAGTTATCATCGTTTCGAAGAACTCCGGAAATTCTTTGTGAAGGATTTGCCGCAAAAGCTTTGGGAACATCGAGAGAGCCGCAAAGCCTCAACTCTTCATCAACTACCGGATATGTCTGTATTGAAATATCCTCACACAATTTATGCCAATCAGCAACAACGTCATTTGAATATAAATATTGCGGCATTTTCATCCATGACTGAGCTTCATCTTTGTCGTCATTGAATAATGAACCGGTTTTTTCAATAAAGGCTAATATGGTTCTGCTGTCCTGAAGTGCGCTGATCACTGCCAGACCTTTGCTTTCAGCGCGAACAAGGACGATAGGCGCGGCTTTTGCTCCGCCTGTTAACAGCAGATTTGCACCAAGTTCTATCACAAGAGACTGTATATCCGGTCTGTCACCGACAACGCAAATAGCATTTTTAATGTCGCATGGTATTTTCTGCACCGAATTTTTTAGCTGCGATTCACTGCCATCGCATACGATAATGTGTTCAATCATTCTGTCGGCATCGGCAGGTTCAATTAATAGCGAAAGTCCGAGTAATTTCACCATTCTTTTTAATCCTAAAGGCTCCATTTTATCCGCCAAACCTGTGTCCACTTTAAATGTGCCGGACTTGGGTTTTGTTATAACAAGGCCTTGCGCCTCCGCTGCTTTAATTGCCTTGTATACTGTTCCTACGCTTACATCAAGTTCTTTGGACAGTTTGCGAACAGAAATCTTAGATCCGGCTTCAATATCCCTGATATATGACAGAATTAATTCGTTTTTTATTGACATTGTCCTTCTCTCCCACTCTCTTTCTGTTTACTTATTATACATTTCAAAGCCTAACTCTGCAAGCATATTTATAAATCAAAAACTCAAGCTCACACCTTAGATTATAACAGTTTAAAACACTTTTGCGAACATTTAACCGCAGTGCGTTTCTACTGTTATATAAGATTCACCTTTTTTCTGTAAAACTAAGGATGTGTTTTTGTCGAAAAGTAGAAAAGAGGTTAATCACGCAGTTTTCTGTTGACTGCTTGTTATATGCATGTTATTATTTTGACAGCGATAAGGTTTACTTTTTGTCAAACCTCAGTTTTTATATCACAGATAAGCAACAGTTATTTGCATTTCATTTATGTTACTATTAACTGTTGTGCAACACATTTTTATGAAAAGGAGACTGAAAAAATGTTCAAATTCACGGAAGAGCAAATCATGGTGCGCGATATGGTAAGAGAGTTTACCAAAAACGAGGTTGAACCCCTTGACAAATGGATGGACGAAAACGGTTTCAGCTGGGATGTTCACAAGAAGCTTTGCGAAGCCGGACTTATGGGCATTCACCTTCCCGAGCAGTACGGTGGCGGCGGCGGTGATGCCGTTATGAGTGAGATTGTCATCAATGAGATCGCCAAGGGCAGTGCAAGCGTTGCTTTGTTCCTCGATGCCGACTGGCTTGCAGCTGATATGATCTATGTTCACGGCAGTGAAGAACAGAAGAATCACTATCTTCCCCTTGCTGCAGAAGGCAAGATTTTCGCATTCGGTCTTACCGAGTCCAACGCAGGTTCAGATGCAGCAGCAATCAAATCTATAGCAGCTAAGCAGGCAGACGGCAGCTACATACTCAACGGCGGCAAAGCATGGATTACCAACTCCGGTGTAGCAGACTATTATCTTATCATGGCAAAAACCGATCCAGAAGCCGGCGCAAAGGGAATAAGCGTTTTTATCGTTCCTAAGGATGCAGAGGGTCTCACGGTCGGAAAATTCGAGCATAAAATGGGCATGTGCGGTAGTGCGACCTGTGAGCTGAGCTTCGACAACATCAAGCTTCCCGCAGACGCACTTGTCGGCAAGGAAGGCGCAGGCTTCAAGATCGCAATGATGGCTCTTGACGGTGCGCGTATCTCCATCGGAGCTATTGCTTCGGGTCTTGCACAGCATGCAATGGAGGTCGCAAAGAACTATGCAAACGAGCGCGTCACCTTCGGCAAGCCCATCGCAAAGTATCAGGGTGTAGCATTCAAGTTCGCAGACATGGCCGCAAAGATCCGTGCAATTGATCTTATGGTTTGGGATACTGCGCAGATGAAGAGCGAAGGTCAGCGCCACACCGTTGAAGCTGCTATGCTTAAACTTATGAGTTCAAGATGGTGCTGCGAAATTTGCGATGACTGCATCCAGGTGCTCGGCGGTAATGGATATAGCCGTGAGTTCCATGTTGAACGCTTCTATCGCGACGCAAAATTGCTCGAAATCGGCGAGGGCACGAGCGAAATTCAGAGAATGGTTATAAGCGGTGCTGTTCTTGCGAAATAATGGCAAATCGGAGAGAATAAAATGAAAATATTAGTATTTGTTAAGCAGGTACCGGATACGGATGATGTGAAACTTGATCCAAAAACCGGCAACCTTAAACGCGAAGGCGTTCAAAGTATGATTAACCCGCTCGATGCAAATGCAATTGAGGCAGCCGTTCAGCTCAAGGAAAAATACGGTGCAACCGTTGTTGCTATAAGCATGGGACCACCGCAGGCTGAAGACATGCTCAAGAAAGCTCTCGCGCTTGGTTGCGATGAAGCATATTTGCTTTCCGACCGTGCATTTGGCGGCGCTGACACTCTTGCAACGGCTTACACTCTTGCAAAGGCCGCCGAAAAAATCGGAGACTATGATCTCCTGCTGTTTGGCCGTCATGCTGTTGACGGTGATACTGCCCAGACGGGACCGGCAACTGCTGCGTATCTGAATGTTCCTCAAATCACTCTTGCATCAAGCATTGACATTCAAGACGGATGGGTTGTATGCGATCGCAATCTTGAAGACTGCACTCAAAAGGTCAAGGCAAAGCTGCCGGCATTGGTAACGGTATGTGCTGAAATAAACACTCCGCGCTATGCAACGCCGTTAAACATAATGAAGGCATTAAAGAAGCCCAGAACAGTTTGGGATGCTTCAGCTCTTGAAGCTGATACAGAGCGCACCGGAATTCCGGGCTCTCCCTCATCAACCAAGAAAGTTTTCGAACCGCCAAAGCGCAACACCGATACCATGTATTTCGATGGTTCCGTGGAGGAAATGGCCGTACAATTTGTGGATATGCTCGCAAACGAGCATATTGTCTGAGGAGGTGCTGACATGGCAAAAGAAGATTACAAGGGCATATGGATATTTGCCGAGCAGCAGAACGGGATTCTTAATCCTGTCACTCTCGAACTCCTTGCTAAAGCTCAGGAGCTCAAGGCACATAACGGCGAGGATATTTACGCCATTCTCCTTGGCAGCAACGTAAAAAATTTGGCCGATACACTGATAGCACACGGAGCAGATAAGGTTATAGTTGCCGAAGACGCAGCACTGGCAAGTTACAGTGCACGTCCTTATCAGCAGGCAATGACCCAGTTAGCTGAAAAATATAAGCCTTCCATCATACTCTACGGTGCGACAAGCTTGGGGCGTGATTTTGCTCCCCGTGTCATGGTTTCGCTAAAAACCGGACTGACCGCCGACGCTATTGATCTCGGCTATGATGAAGATGATGTCTTCTATCAGACGACTCCCGCATACGGCGGCAGCATTTTGGCTCACATCGTCATACTTGAGTGCCGTCCGCAAATGGCAACCGTTCGTCCCAAGATGTTTACTCCGCTGGAACCCGATGAGAACCGCAAGGGCGAAATCATTTGCGAATCCGTAAATATCAGCGCTGAGGACTGCTATGAAGTTATTGAGGAAACGCAGAAGGTATGTGACCATGAGCCAATCGATAAAGCGAGTCTGCTTGTTTGCGGCGGCAGAGGAATAAAGAATGAGGACGATCTGAAAATGCTTGCGGAGCTTGCAGAACTTCTCGGAGGTCAGCTGGCTGCATCGCGTCCTATCATAGACAACGGCTGGCTGCCTCATGAGGAGCAAATTGGTCAGTCCGGTGCAACCGTAAAGCCTGACCACATCATAAACATTGCTATTTCCGGTTCTGTTCAGTACCAGGTTGGCATGCAAAACTCCAAGTGCATTATCAGCATCAACCATACTCCCGGTGTTCCTATATTCGATATTTCTCATTACGGTGCTGTAGCTGACTATCGCACTCTGGTTCCGGCAATAATCGAAGAAATAAAGAAAAGAAAGTAATATTGATATAATATAAAAAATTTAAAAAAGGAGCTAATTAAAATGAGTGAACGTAAATCTCTTATCCCCGAATACGGTCCATTTGCCGGTATGCGCATCATTGACACCGGTTCACTGATAGCAATGCCTTATGCGGCAACTCTTCTTGCCGATTTCGGTGCTGAAGTAATTCACATTGAGAGACCCGGCGTAGGCGACACTCTCCGCGTCCTTGCTCCGTTTGCAAAGGAAGACGGTAAGGTTGTCAGTACTTCATGGGCGCAGGACGGACGCAACAAGCTCTCCCTCTCTCTTGAGCTCAACCTCAAGCACCCCGAAGTCAAGGAGCTGTTCTACGGCCTTATCAAGGAAGCCGACGTGTTCATGGAGAACATGGTCTGGCTCGAAAAGCTGGGAATTCGCGACGAAGACCTCCTCGCAGTAAATCCTCGTCTTATTATCGCACACATAAGCGGTTACGGTAACCCTGCGTTCGGCGGCCTGCCCGAGTACTGCGACAGAGCTTCCTACGACATGATCGGCCAGGCCTTCTCAGGCTGGATGGGTCTCAACGGCGAAAAGGACGGCGACCCCGTCGTCGGCAAGCCCTGGCTCAACGACTTCACCTCCGCATATGCCGCGGTATTCGGCGTGCTGGCAGCATATATAAACGTCCTCAAGACCGGCAAAGGTCAGGTCGTTGACGTTGCACAGTTCGAGGTTCAAGCAAGCTACTGCTGCGACCTGTACACCTCCTACACCATGGCAGGCCGTCAGAACAGCCGCTCGGGCAACAAGTCCGCAGCATTCCAGCCCTACGGTCTGTTCAAGTCCAAGGACGGCTACGACGTAGCAGTCGGCGCGTTCGGCCCCGGCGTCTACAAGAGAGCTATTCAGGCTCTCGGCTTTGACCTTGAGTACTTCAACTACAAGGATTGCTCCTCCGGCATCGAAGCTGTAGCTTCCGAAAAGGGCCGCGAGCTTGACGCAAAAGTTATCGAGTGGTGCGCAGCGCATACAGCGCAGGAGATTGAAGATGCTATGGCAAAATTCAAGGTTCCCTGCAGCCGCGTAATGGGCCCGAAGGATTGTCTGGAGAATCCTCACTATCAAAGCCGCGGAGACTTCATCGAATACCACGATCAGACACTCGACAAGGATGTTACCGCATTCGGCATAGTTCCGAAACTGTCCGGAACCCCCGGTCAGGTATGGCGCGGTGCTCCTACACTCGGTCAGGACACTGAGAGCATTCTCAAGGGTATTTTGGGCTACGACGACGCAAAGATAGCAGATCTCAGAGATAAGAAGCTCATCTAACACTCAACAAAGATATTTCTCATAATCCTCTTCCCTATTTATTCCGGGAGTCCGGTTTTCAGATGCTCCGGACTTCCGGATCTTAAATCACTCTCAATCTTTTTCCTTCCTTATTCATTTTTCTGGCATCGAGACGACCTCCAAATTAGAGGTCGTCTCAGTCTATCTAAAGAACCCCCCTTTTTCACAAAAAGCGTGGCGCGTTTAGGGTTTCATCCCACTTTGTCATGGATCTCATTGCAAAACGCATCGAAGAAGTGTACTTGCGCTGTTTTTGCCGTATTGCAAAACTCGCTGCCGTTGTCTGTCTGGACCGTTTCCGGCGCATACCCGAAGAATACAATAGCGAATGGTGACGCCTGCCTTACGGATTTGTGAGAGCAACTCTACCTTAACACAGACTTACTCCATTTGATATCTTTTTTCACCAGGCATTCAGGGACGAGCTAACATCGTATCTGAATGTTTGACCTACTGCCAGCTATCATTGTAACACCTACAAAAATTTTTAGAGAAAGGATTGATTCGGTATTGACAAATGGCAAATTTCATGTATAATAACTTTTGCGTTTAGCGGATTTGTGTAATGGTAGCACACCGGACTCTGACTCCGTTTGTGAGGGTTCGAATCCTTCATCCGCTGCCATAACTGGACACCAATTTTGATACGATGCGTATTACGATTGGTGTCCAGTTTCTTTTGGATCTGTGTCAATAGTTGGGGTAGAACAAAAATAGGCTCTGTGTCAATAGTTGAGGTAGAGCAAACATAAAGAAACCGAAGTAATGAGAGAGTGAGGCGCGCCTCACTCTCTCATTTGTCAATAAGATGAAGCGCAATACAGTATTCTGTTTCTGAATGTTTCGAAGTTTTTGACGCCGAAGC
>CAVAPG010000062.1:0-10112 GCA_963590435.1 bacterium | reverse complement strand
CAACTTTACCGCAAACCGAGCAGGAATAGTAGTAAACCGCTTCGGCTTTGCAGGTACCAGCTGTTTTCAGAGCTTCATTTGTCTTCTCCTGCTTGGTGTAGTTGTGAGATGCAAGACTGCGGTAAGGAATCCCGCTGATCTCATTGTCGCTCATATCGAACAATTTTTCACAATCTCCGCATTTCTGATACTCATCCCAACCCTTTTCGGTGCAGGTGGAAGCCTTTTCAGAAATGGTTGTTTTGCTTGCATGGGTGCAGGGGGCTTTTTCTACAGTAACACTGCAGGTTGCTGTTTTGTCGCCAGCCTCAGCGGTGATCTTTGCGGATCCCGCGGCAACTGCAGTTACTTTTCCGTTTTTGTCAACCGTTGCAACCGTTGTTGTGTCGGAAGTCCATGTGACCGTGTCTGTGGAGTCAGAAGGCTCAACCGTTGCGGTCAGCGTTTCGGAAATTCCTTCAACAAGGGACAAGTTGTCCTTGTTGAGGGTGATGCTTGTGGCCGGTTTGGGTGCGGCGGTGATGGTGACAGTTGCACCCTTAAATGTTACCGCAATATTGTCATAATCCATGTCGTAGACATTTTCTTCATCATCGTCTGCATAACGTATACCTACCGTTATATCGCCACTTGTGCCTTCATTGACCATGCATTGAAAAGTCATAAGGTCGATAGAATCTGTAGATGTGTAATTTGCATCTGCAACCGATACAAACATTGCAGTCGGGGCAAACATTGCTGCACTTGCCGACATTTTTGCCATCAGCCCTTCGGCTACCTTGCCGGAATCCGTCACAAAGGTTAACTCACTCGGAATCAGCAATTCAAAGGCAAGAGCCTTGAGATCCGTCGCAGGTCCCAAAGTAACGGTGTAGGTGATTGTATCACCTGGTTTTGCTTCTGTCTTGTCTGATGTCAGCACAGCCGATGTGGTGTTTCCTTCGGTCGCAAATACCGGCACTGCAGTTACCAGCAAACTAACGACCATGACCAAACAAAGCAAAAGTGATGTAATTCGCTTGTTCATGACCAAGCTCCTTTTAATGTATTTGCGGGGCATTTTTTATACGCACCCTACCGCAGCCTCGCTTAGTTACGGTCAGGCGGGGAGATTTCTCTCCTATTTATTTCTTAAACCTCCGACCACTGCCCCATATGGCTTATGAGGCAGAGTCTTTGGTTTCAAGACCGGTTGCGGCAGAAACTCATCTACCAGAGTTTCGACATTTTATTGAAATGATCATACATTTTGCCGATGTCTTTCATGTTGACTTTTTTATTTTCATCGATGTCCGCACATGAGAATGCATAGTCGGTCAAGAGTGATTTTTTATTGAAATGATCATATGCCAAGCCAATGTCTTTCATGTTTATTTTACCGTCACCGTTTACATCACCCAGCAGCCAAATCTCAACATCCTGCGTTACAGCGGCTGTGCCTACCGTTACTGTGTACTCACGGGTTACATGGTTCGCCTTGGACACCTTCATGGTGTATGTTCCTGTGGGAACATTGGTGATGCTGTATGCCGTCGTATACTTATTGCCCACCTGTGTTCCGCCGTATGCGGTGGTGATGTAGTCGGCTTCGGTCGATCCGCTTTTCCACAGTTCTATGGTCACCGTCGCATCTCCGTCGTGGAAGCTCACGACGCTGCCGCTTAAGGTATTCGCAGATTCGATTTTGCCGCAGTTTGAACATTCTGACGCACCGTTGAGACAGGTTTTGCATTCGGAGCAGTGCTTTCCCGCATTCACGCCGCAGTCGAAGCACATTTTGCAGGTGTCGCACCAACCCGACTCATCCCTTGCGCAGTATTTGCAGAGGTCACAGCCGGAACAATAGTCTAAGGAGACGGTGCAGAACAAGTGACCATTGGCACACTCACGGTGTGTCACACTGTAACAGTGCGGGCAGTATCCGCAGTCCTCGCAGACAAACCAGTCATCGCCCTTATCTTCTTCATTAAAAAGGCATTCATTGCAGATACCGCAGCTTTTGCAGAAAACTGCGTTGTCATTGAGTATTTTTTCACATTTTTTGCACTTGGTGCAGTGCTGAATTCCCTGTTTCGCCGCGCAGTCAAAGCACATCATGCATTCATCGCAATAGTCGTCGCCGACGCAGTTTTCGCATCTGTAGCAGATTCCGCACAATGTATTTTCATTTATGAAATAGCACTCTCCGCACTCGGGACAATGTTCCTCGCGCTTAATCGCACAGTCCACGCATCTTCCGCAGACGTCGCACCACTTCTTGTTTTCTTCTTCCACACAGTTTTCGCATTTGCCGCAGTCGGGGCAGACCGCATAATCATCATAGCACGCACCGCAGTATGGGCAGTGATCCCCGTCATCTGTAGCGCAGTCCACGCACTTCTGACAGTTGTCACACCATTCATCGTAGCAGTCCTCGCAGCGATAGCAGTCCACGCACGGCTGTAAGGCATCCTCCTCGAAGCACTTTCCGCATTCAACGCAGTGGATATATTCACCACAGTCTAAGCACATATTGCATTGATAGCAGAAGTCGGAAGCACAGTTTGCGCATTGACCGCAGCCGTTTACGCAAGCCGGATAATCTTCATAGCAGGCACCGCATTCCCCGCAGTGCAGCTCTTCGTCGACTGCGCAAACCACGCACATACCGCAGGTTGAGCACCACTCGTCCGTGCAGTTTTCGCATGTGTTGCAGCTACCGGGGCAAGCGGGGTAATCGTTATAGCATTCTCCGCACTCGCCGCAGTGAAGTTCTTCTTCAATTGCGCAGTCAACGCACATTTCGCAATAGTCGCACCATCCGGAGGGCGCGCATTCACTGCAATATTCGCAGTTGGGACATGCGTCGGCATTGCTGTAACATGCGCCGCATTCCTCGCAATGGAGTCCTCCGACCGCAAGAGCACAATCTAAGCAGGATAAACAATCGTCACACCATTCGGTGTCACATTCGCTACAATGACCGCACTCACCGCCGCACAAAAAGCACGGATCGGCATCATCGTAACACGCACCACAACCGGGGCAGTGTGCTCCCATATCAACAAGGCAACTAACATGCATTTTGCAGCTGTCGCACCAGTTGTTCTCATCCTTTACTTCGCCACACTCCTGACAGTGATTGTCCCAGTAACAGTCCCTGCCGCTTTCTTCGCTGCAATGTTCGCCGCAGTCGCAAATCCAGTCGTCTGCGATGAACTCCCCACAAAATTCGCAGGTCGCTTCTCTGTCCCATGCGAAAACATTCATCGGTAAAATACCGACTATCATGCATAACGCAAGAAGAACACTTAAAAGTTTCTTTTTCATTTTAAATTTTCTCCTTCATATTGAAGTAACTGTGTTTGTGCGTTTACAGTGCTTCCAGCAGTGCCGGAAGGTACTTGTCGGTCATGGAGAGGAAGATGAACTCATCAACCAGTCCGTCCCGCCTGGCAGCCGCCACCTCTGCGGCAAGCTGTTTATCCGCCCGTTCCTCCACGGCGAGGATAATGCGGCAGACAGGGTCATTCTCTCTGACCTTATCCCGTACCGCCAGCCGTTCACGCAGCATCCACGGTGTGTAGCCGGTAACCTCCATTAAAAGAGCCTGCGGCTTGTGCAGCCGACACAGCTCTGCCGTTAAGTCCGGTCTTTCGGCGATCACCGGCTGCCATTCCTTTAAGTCCTGCATCAAAGCCCGCTGCATATGCCGGGCATAGAGTGTGCTCTGCATATCCAGAACGATTTTCTTCACAGGTCGATCACCACCTTTTTCTTCTACGGGTTGCTTTTTAATGCTTTACAATTATAATTATACGGATTATTTATCTTTTGTCACTGACACTTATGTTAGTACGTTCGCGATTTCCGCACTTTTTTGAAGATTTTTTTGCCGTTTGCATAATGCGAGCACAAAAAAAGAAAAGAGCCGATTTCTCGACTCTTACCACAGATATAATATTAGGAAACAAATTTGCAATTCACAGCAAGATTTGTTCCCTAATAAATGATGCTTAGTGTTCTATTGTTTTCCAGCAGCGTTCTTTCATAAAGCCCGCAATAACAGAGGGATCTTCGCCTTCATAATACTTCACAAGCAGTTTCTTGAACTCCGGCACTTCGCTTTCGGGAATGACCAAAAAGCCTCCGCCGTGAGCAATAAGATAATGGTTTGCAAAGATAACAGAAGCGCGTTTATTGCCATCCAGGAATATCTGGGTCTTCATGCAGTAAAGACAAAGTCTGATGGCAATATTAATGGCATCGTCCTCTTCCTCGATGATTTCAAGAATTTTGTCTTTCACATCCAATTCGTTCGGCAGGGGCGGAACATAGGACGAACCGCCTATAGTAACCGGAACACCGCGGATTCGACCGCCTTCCGCAAAAAAGCCCTCATTGACGAGCCTTGCAATATGACTGAGCATATAATAGTCAGAACGGCTGGCAATTACATCACGGTCCAGAATAAACTCCCATGCGTGTTTCAAATTCAAAATTTTCTGCACGTCGGTAGCCGTCATACCGGATACTTTTCCGTTCTCTATAATCTCCTCCGTCTGAGGGAAAGATGTTGCAACGCCCTCCAAAACAGCCTGATCATAGATATTCATTTTCATATTGGCACGCGCAAAGGCAATGTTATTTATAACATCGGCGGAAAGGTCGTCCTCGGAATAACCGGCTGCGGCAAGCTGCTTTTCAATACTGCGAAGCGACTTTCTGATTTCACGGGCTTCTCTGGCATTGTGCAAAAGCAGATTATACAGTTCTTCGGTATATGCGCCTACATAAGTAGATGTCTGTTTTCCTGCTACGCGTTTTCTTACATAAAGGTATTTCCCATCGCCGCGTTCTTTGATTTCGGGTGTGCCATCATAGGGCATTAAGCTCAGTCTGGCATTGAGGTCAGCACGACTTCTGAGCAGTTCCTGTATTTCACTATATTGTACTGCCATTGCAGCTCCTCCTTTTGGGGAACATTTTCTTTGAATATTATAATAGAATGTCCCCCAAATGTCAATAGGCGTTAGGGAGCATTTTTACGTATAAATCTTTAACAATGCTCCCCAATCGAATAAACACACAACGCAGTATGCTCTTATTTCAAAAATATATGCTAAGAAAAAGTCCGTAGTAAATGAGAGGTCAAGCCCACCTTAGCAGATACGGCTTTCAGTACGTCTTCATCCGATACGAAGGTACAGGTGTTCCATTTTTCAGTTTTCGCACACTGCTCACCTCCGAAACACAAAAAGCCCCCGAACCATGTGTTCGGGAGCGTGATGAAATGTTTGATTCTGCTATATATCCTCTTCCTCGCCGTCTGTGAGCGTTGCCACCACCAGTTTATTTTCAATGGCGGTGTTTATTAGTTCTTCCTTGTTTTTGAACTGACCTAGCCGTATCATCTCCGCCATATTCCAGCGAACGCCGCTGACCGAGAGATTGAACTTATCGGCGATCTCCTTGTAGGTGTCGCCCCGGATAAAGGCACGAAGGATCTCGATCTGCGCCGGAGTGAAATTCTCGGAAAAGGTCTTTTTCATCTCCACGGAAGGAGAGAACTCGGGAAAGATATGCTCTCCGGCAATGGTACGGCGAAGCACTTCGGTGAGTTTTTCGGTGCCGCAGTCCTTATACCACAGGCTGTCGGCACAGCCGCGCTTTGCCTGCAACAGTACATCCGGGTCAACAAGTGAGGTTACAATGACCACCTTAATGCGTGGGTGTGCCTGCTTGATTCGTCTGCCAGCCGCAAGACCGGAATGCTTATGCAGGGTCATAACATCCATCAGCACAAGGTCGACCGGAGCACAGCAGAGCCGTTCCGCTTCAAAGGCGTCCCGCACTGCGGCGACGATATGGAAATCTCCCTGTGTCGCAAGGGCGTCGGCAAGGTGTTTTTGTATGTAAAGATCATCCTCAACAAGTACGGTGTTGATCATTCCTCATCATTCTCCTTTCCCGGCAGATTCAGCACAAGGCAAAACGCCGGATAGTGGGAAACGGTCATTTCTCCGCCGCTTGCCTCAACGCTGCGGCGCAGGGAGGAAAGTCCGCTGCCCTCAATAATTTTGCCTTTCGGTTTTTCGCCGTTGTTGGTAATGGCAATGCGGTATATCGAGCCGAGATCCTCGGCAATAACGGTTATTTCATTACCCTTTGCGTGCTTTACGCAGTTGGTCACGCATTCCCGTGCGGCGGCTGCGACAAGGCTTTCCACCGCCGTGTCAGATGGAATGTAACCGCTGACTCGCACCTTTACACCCATTAGGGCAGCAGTCTGCTTTACCTCGTCCATCGTTCCCGCAAAGGCGGTTCGCCTGCTCGAGAGCACGCTCACCGCTTCCCGCAGTGCCTCTATTTTCTGTTCGGTCTCCTCGCCGCTTTGCATAATATCCTGCACGGTGAGGATACTTCTGCCGATGGTGTCGTGAACATAGATTTTCAGTTCCAAGCTTTCCTTTTCACGGATGTCGTCGCTCATTCGCTCGTACATTTTTTGCAGCTTGCCGTTTATCTTTTTCAGTTTCTCGTTTTCCGCTCTCAGCTGTTCGCCGACGGCATACCGCTCGGTAATGTCGCTTGCCGTGATCTGCCGCCAGCCGGCGTGGTTGTCCACCGTGTGCTCATAGCTGCGGAAACGGTAGACTTTGCCGTCTGCCGTGCGGATCATATCCTCCGACAGCAGTGTAACGTTTTTGGGTGCGGACAATGCGTCGGTCAACTCACAGAACAGCTGCGGTACGATGCCGAGTATCTCTCCGGTAAGTGCCTGCATCTTTTGGTTGATCAGCACGATACGACCGATGGGGTCGGCAAAGCATATACCCATAGGCAGATCGTCTATGGCTTCTCTGACCGAGTTCAGAGAAAGGCTGTTTTTTGCCCTGTGTTTTTCCTTTGGAAACGCAAGAGCAATATGTACCACCGTCAGTAAGATCAAAGCGACATAGACAAGCCACGGAAGATCGCACACGGCGGAAGCAAAAACATCGGTCGGCTCGCTTTGCACAGAGCAAAGCAGCACGACGGCGTTTACGGCAGTTATTATCCCGCAGCGCAGATATTTTCTTATGGGGGCTTCGTTGCTGTGCTTATAAATCAGCAATCCCAGCTCGGCGACAAGAACGGTAAACAGCAGAACAGATAACAGGGTGGTATATCGGTCGGGCAGGGATGTGAAAGATGTCATCTTCCGTCACCTCCCGTATCAAGCGTAAGCAGACAGGTCTGCTCTCCGTCAAAGTTTTCAAATTCGGCTTGCGGATACTGCTCCGAAAGCACCGAGAGGTCTGCATCGCATTCGGCGGTAACGGTTATACGCAGTCCGTCGTCTCTATGCACGGTACGGACATTCAGCGTTTTCAAGCCGTCCATATCCGCCTCCAGGACATCCTCAAAAAAGTCATAGAGCATTGCGGCGGTCTTTCCGTTGATCTGCTTCTCGGTATCCACGAACAGACTGCTCTCCACTCCAAGGAGTCCGAGGGTACGCAGGGACTCCGAAAACGCCATTTGCAGTTCCTCACGGGACACGGTATACTCCCGGTCGGCAAGCAATTCCAGATGTTTACGCCGCTTGATGTAACTGCACAGCACAGCGATTTTTGCAAGAGCGACCCTTGCACCGTCCGAATTCCGTTCCTCCCCCTGATAGACCTGCATCAGCAGGGCAATTTTATCCAACTGCTTTTGTGTCACCTCCTGCAAGAGGTCATAGAGCCGATTTTGCTCTGCGATCTTGCGGCGTTTTTCCTCCATGGTATATTCCGAGCGCAGCAGTTCGTTTCGCTCCTGCCATTCCTCTCGCAGATCCTTCAGCTCTTCCTCCTGTGCCAAGAGGTCAGTATTGTCCTCCGTCCAAATGGTATAGCCGCCGCTGACGGGTATTGCGTGAAGGGTCGTACCGTCCGCAAGGGAGAGCGGAGTGGCAACGGCAGCTTTTATTTGTTCTTTTGTTACCGGCAGTGCGTCACGGGCACTGTAACGGACCGAAAAGTTTCTGTCCGCGATCTGAGTCGAGCAGTCTGCCGATACCTCCAAAAGTTCGGCATACATGGAGTTGGAACGGATCATACCGCAGATAATGCACCACTCAAAGGCGGCGGTAATCAGCAAGCAGTGTACCACCGTCATATCGCCCAGCCAGAACCTCAGCCAAGAAACGCCCGTCACATAGACGCCGGTATAGACAAGAGCCAGTGCAATGGGCAGCAGTGCCAAGCTGAAGTATCTCTTTGAGTTGGGCATTCGGCACTTGTTGTACATAACACAGATGGCGGCAATGCCGCAGAGTGCCATCCACCCGACGGCAACCACATACATAGGGCCGTAACTGTAGGTGCGGTCGCTACGCAATGCTATCGGTACATCGGCGGGAAAGCGAAATACAAGCTGATGCAGATCGTTTGTCAGTACGACAAGCAGAAGTGCCGCACTCACAAGCCAGAGAAGCTTCGCTTTTACATTGACCCCTTCGCCGTCTGCCTTTCCGATGGTCAGCGCCGCCAAAAGTGCCGCCACGGGAATAAACAGCATCGGCAGGTAATAGAGGTACCAGCAGGCACGCATTCCTGCCGGAGACAAAACAAACTCCAGTTTGATACTGCGGATATACAGCCAGAATATCATCAGCACCCCGGCAATGAGCAGATACCGCCTCGTTGCCTGCTGCTGTACCGTGCGCTTTACCCGCAGGATCCATGCCGCGAACAGGGCAAAATATATGAGAACACGAATCAGACCGAACAGATGCCCGCCTACGTCGAACTTATCCGTTATACCGAACAAATAGGCAAAGGCTACGGCGACTGCCGCGGCGGTCAGCGACTGCACGGTTCTTTGCTTGTTTTTCACGGAGCTGCACCTCCTTTTCTTTTTCGCAAACAAAGGCGGATTGGTTAGTTACATAGTAACTAACCAAGGGATATCCCTTGGCGAAATTTATGATTCTCCCGAAGTTTTGGTTCCGGGTACACTTCTACAAAATAGATTATAGCATAAAACCCGAGTTTCTTCAATCCCTTTTACGCAGTGTACTTCAATTTTTATGTACCGGAGTTGCCTCCGGCTTATGTTTTTGCATATTTATTCCGGTTCACAAATGCGATACTCACTGTATTTCCCGCACACAGGACAGATTACTTTATCCGGTCCATCCCGGTCGATTCGTTCTTTCGTGACAACGCCTTCTTGCTCACAACAACAGCAAATCACCCGAAGAAGATTTGCTTTCTTTAGAATATCGGGCCTGTAAAGTTTATTAAACTTCACAAATCCCACCCAGGCAGGATCGTCAAAAATACGGCGGATATGAAGTTCCAGAACATGCTGCTCAAAATCGGAGTTGCTCCCATATCGGTCCTCGTCCTCAAAGTTTTTCAGCGAAGAAAACAATTCTGTTTCCCCTGCTCTCTCAATGAGCCGCACAGCAAGCTTTTTCCACACCGAAATCTCAATATCTCCCATGTTAGTTGCGATACCGCTTCTGTATGAAAACATTTTGCCGCCATACCTGTCCCGTCCCGTAAACATCGACCGTCCGGTACCGTAATGAGGGCAGAGATCTTCAAAGGTCAGATCAGATAATCTGATTTTACTCTCATCATCAACGCAGGTGCTGTTGTGCACAAATTTAAATTTCATATTCAATCCTCGCACGTCTGTTTTGCATCATCCGCCGCAATAACACGGATCATTTCCGGTGCCATAATCACAAGATCCAGGCAAATTTCGTCAAGAGATTTCGGACATGCGTACAGATCGGAAAAGGCATCTTCCAAGCGCTTGATTTCTTCCGGATCATCAGGAGCTTCAAAGTCGCAGTAAATATCCGGGGTGTCGTTTTCGGTTTCCTTGTCTTCCCCGTCCCGAATTTCAAAGATCGAGCCAAAAAGGCCTTCATATTCACTCTCACTCGTACCGACGATACGATCTCCGATTTTATAACACTTCCCTTTATACCAAAATTCTTCATCAAACTGTCTTATCACCATTTTTATTCCTCCGTTTTGATCATAACAACTTAAATCTAACATATCATACAATCCACAGCATTCCCGACGGATGCCAAGGGAGAAGGTCCTCACACCTTCTCCCTCAGCCTGTATCGTTATGAATTTGTG
>CAVAPG010000061.1:0-10157 GCA_963590435.1 bacterium | reverse complement strand
GTAATCATTAATACTGAGGGAGAACAGGTAGGAGCTGAAGGCTGCCTGAGTGTCCCCGGGGAATACGGAATAGTCCGACGTCCATCGGTTGCAACAGTTCGGGCGCAGGACAGAGATGGCAACTGGTTCGAATACACCGGCACCGGTCTTACGGCAAGATGCATTTGCCATGAGCTTGATCATCTTGACGGACATATATTTACGGAAAAAGCAGAACGCATGCTTTCGGAAGAAGAGCTTAAAGGAAACGGAGACTGAGTATGCGTGTTGTCTTTATGGGAACTCCGGATTTTGCCGCGGCATCGTTGCAAAAGCTGATCGACAAAAAATATGATATCGCGGCCGTATTTACTCAGCCTGATAAACCGTGCGGACGTGGTATGAAAATGGCATACAGTCCGGTCAAGCAGCTTGCTCTTGATAATGCCATCCCTGTATATCAGCCAACAAAATTGCGCAACGGAGAGACTACGGACATTATAAAGAATCTGAATCCGGATATTCTTGCCGTTGTAGCTTACGGACGCATATTACCCGAAGATATACTCAACGTTCCAAAATACGGTGCTGTGAATGTCCACGCGTCATTGCTCCCTAAATACAGAGGCTCTGCACCGATACAGTGGGCAGTCCTCAATGGCGACAAAGTGACAGGCGTGTCCACAATGTACCTTGCATCGGAAATGGATACAGGCGATATCATATACACCGATGAAACGCAGATAGGCGAATTTGAAACCTCGGGTGAGCTGTTCGACAGACTGAAAAATATGGGGGCCGAACTGCTTGACCGCACCCTGCGCGATATTGAATCCGGCACCGCACCGAGAACTCCTCAGGACGGCAGCCAGGCAAGCTATGTGAAAATGCTGGATAAGAGTATTTGCCCTATAAATTGGTTCAAAAGTCCAAGGGAAATAATTAAGCATATTTACGGTTTGCAGCCGTGGCCTGTTGCAACAGCTGAACTTGACGGCAAATTGTTTAAGATATATTCTGCGGAATATACTGAGACTGAAACAAAAAAAGCTCCCGGAAGCGTGGTCAGTGCAGGAAAACATGGAATAGAAATTGCCTGCCTTGACGGAAAAACTGTTCTCATAACCGAGCTTCAGGCTGCAGGAAAAAAACGCATGAAAGCATCCGACTATTTGCTCGGACATCCGATAAAGGTGGAATAAGCATTGGACAAAGCCAGAGAAGCTGCTGTGTTTGCCCTTGAGAGATACAGACGCAACGGCGCATGGTCATCGGCATTCGGCGATGCAATGAAAACTAAATACGGACTGGATGCTCTGTCACTTTCATTGGCAGAGAATATCAGCCTCGGGGTTTTGCAGAATAAAAACCTTTTGGATTATTATATTGATTGCTTCAGCAAATCTTCAGCAAAAATAGAGCCTAAAGTTCGGGACATTATGCGATGCGGTGTTTATCAGATCGTGTTTATGGACAGGATACCCGACTCTGCTGCTGTCAATGAGTCTGTCGCATTATGCCGGTCCCTCGGATTTGCAAGAGCGTCCGGATTCTGCAACGCAGTGCTGAGAAAAATATCTTCAAATAAGGACTGCTTGCCTGATATCCCCGGTGCAGGGACATCAGAATACCTGTCGATTAAATACAGCCATCCGCTCTGGCTTACTGATTATATTATTTCACGGCGAGGATATGAAGCTGCAGAAGCGTTTCTTGCCGCAAATAATTCCATCCCCGATACATATCTGCAGGTAAATACGCTGAAGATAAGCGCCCAAGATCTTTTGAAGAAGCTTCAGGATAACGGCGTGAAATGCAGCATGCATCCGTGGCTGCCGGACTGCATCACAGTATCCGGCAATGTTAACAACATAGGCGGATTTGAAGAAGGCTTATTTTATGTGCAGGATCCTGCGGCAAAATGTGCAGTTCTGGCGGCAGATATAAAACCGGGAATGAAAGTTCTGGATGCCTGTGCTGCCCCAGGTGGAAAGAGCTTTGCCTCTGCGATAGCCATGAGCAACGACGGAAGCATAACATCATGTGATATTCATGAGAATAAAACAGATCTTATAAGCAACACAGCACGGCGACTCGGTATAGATATTGTTGATGCATATCAGCATGATGCAAGGCAGCCTTTTGATACACAATATGATGTGATAATCGCAGATGTTCCGTGTTCGGGTTTCGGAGTAATTCGTAAAAAACCGGAAATTCGCTATAAAAACAGGGAAGACGGCGCGGCATTGCCTGTTGTTCAGAAAAACATACTTGAAAATGTCGCAAAATATGTAAAACCCGGTGGGATTATAATATATTCTACATGCACAGTACTCGAAGCTGAAAATGAGGCTGTAGTTGATGGGTTCCTGCAATTGCATTCAAATTTCGAGTGCGAAAAATTCGTGCTGCCTAATGGCGAAGCCGCCGAAAACGGCTATATAACATTCTGGCCGGAAATCCACGGCACGGACGGATTTTTTGTCTGCAAGCTTAGGAGAAGTAAATGAAAAACCTCAGAAGTATGCTCCCGGATGAAATAGAGCGTGCACTTACGGATCTTGGAGAGCCCAAATATCGTGCAAAGCAGGTATTTAAATGGCTCGGAAGGGGAATAGGCTCAATAGATGAAATGAGCGATATCCCCAAAACGCTCCGTGAAAAATTGAAGAGTGAATATACAGTATATGAGCCGAAAGTTTTAAGCAAGCAAGTCTCTAAAATTGACGGCACAATAAAATACCTGTGGGAATTATATGATGGGAATGCGGTTGAAACCGTTGTCATGAGCTATAAGCACGGCAATACCGTATGTGTTTCAACTCAGGTGGGCTGTCGTCAAGGCTGCGCATTCTGCGCATCAACCATAGGCGGATTGGTGCGCTGTCTTGAGCCGAATGAAATACTTGAAGAAGTTATGTTTTCCCAAATCGATTCGGGAAAACAGATATCCAACATTGTCCTTATGGGCATCGGAGAGCCACTTGATAATTTCGATAATGTTGTCAAATTTCTCGCCTTGGTCAATCATCCTGACGGGATGAATATAGGTATGAGGCACATTTCGCTTTCAACCTGCGGAATAACAGAAAAGTTTGACAAACTGGCAGAGCTTAATTTACAATTGACATTGTCGGTGTCCTTGCATGCACCGGATGATGAAACACGCTCAAAAATAATGCCGGCAAACCACGGCAGAGGTGTAGACGAGCTGATGGAATGCTGCCGGCGTTACTATGAAAAAACAGGGCGCAGGATATCGTTTGAATATATAATGATAGACGGGGTAAACGACACGCAGTATCATGCTCAGCTGCTGTCAAAGAGAGCAAAATATGTAGGTGCTCATGTTAACCTTATCCCCATGAACCATGTTGAGGAGAGCCGTTTTCAACCGTCGACGCAGGGACATATCAAGGCATTTGTTAAGATATTGGAAGATAACGGAGTTAACGTAACGGTTCGACGCAAGCTCGGCGGCGATGTTGAAGCATCATGCGGCCAGCTTCGCAGGAAAATGCAGAAGGACAATTTACAGAAATGATTAGTTTCGGCATAACTGACAAGGGCAAAGTCAGAAGCGAAAATCAGGACAGCTATATAATTGAAAATTGCGATAAGCGAAAGTGCGTAATTGCCGTTATATGTGACGGTATGGGCGGAGCAAAGGCCGGTGATATTGCCAGCAGGCTTGCAAGTAAGGAATTTGTAAGCCGTGTGTTTGAATCTCTTGCAGCTCCTCGTTTGCTTGTCGGAAATCAGGAAAAGCTGCTGCGTGACAGCTGCGCCGATGCAAACGGTGTGGTCTATGAATATTCGCGTTTTGATGCGGCATATGACGGCATGGGTACAACTCTTGTCGGGGGAATAATAACGCCGCACAAAGCACAGCTGATAAATATCGGCGACAGCAGAGCATACTATCTTTCAAAATCGGGAATCAGCCAAATAAGCCGCGACCATTCGTATGTTGCGGAACTTGTTGCGATGGGTGCTATAACAAAGCAGGAGGCGGAGCATCACCCGAAGAAAAATATCATTACCCGCGCATTGGGAGTCGATGCCTCGGTAGAGGCCGATTACTATGAATGTTCTCTGCATAAGGGCGACGGAATTCTGCTGTGTTCAGATGGTTTGAGCAATATGGTCAGTGACAAGGAAATCCACGATTATTTCTGTGAAAAGTCATCTCCGGCTGATGTGTGCTCCGGACTTATGGAGCTTGCCCTTGCCCGTGGAGCAAGAGATAATGTATCAATTGTGCTAATTAAGACTTAATATCAAAAGGTGCTATTATGGAAAACAGTACTGATAAATATATAGGCCGGATTCTGGACGATCGCTACGAAATAGTTGAACTTATAGGCTCAGGCGGCATGGCAAATGTTTATAAAGCTCTGTGCCACAGGCTCAACAGATATGACGCAGTCAAGATTATGCGTGACGAAACCGCGGCAAACACCGAGCTCAGACGCAGATTTCGCGCTGAATCGCAGGCAGTTGCGATGCTTTCTCATCCGAACATAGTTTCGGTTTACGATGTAAGCCACAGCGATGATGTTGAATACATCGTTATGGAGCTTATAGACGGGATAACGCTGAAGCAGTATCTGCAGAAAAAGGGAGCTCTGGACCCTTCAGAGGTCCTGGAGTTCACAATACAGATTGCAAAAGCCCTTGAGCATGCGCACGGCAAGGGAATTATTCACCGCGACATCAAACCGCAAAATATAATGCTTCTTAAAAACGGGATGATAAAGGTTGCAGACTTCGGCATTGCTTCGCTTGAAAACGATGTTGTCGAGTCCAATGGAGAAACCGTCGGATCAGTGCACTACATAGCTCCCGAGCAGGCTCGCGGCAAGGCACCGGATGCGCGCAGTGATATTTATTCACTGGGAATAGTCATGTACGAGATGCTGACAGGACGACTGCCGTATGTCGGTGACTCGGATATCGAAGTTGCTGTAAAACATATGAATACAGATCCTGTTCCGCCCGGAGATATAGTTCCCGAAGTTCCGGCAGAGCTTGAAAAAATCTGCCTTAAGGCAATGAATTCCGATATCGATGAAAGATATCAGACGGCAGGAGAGCTTTTAAACGATCTTGAGCAATACAAGGCGCAGACCCTCGCGGCACATGTCCTTGAAGATTCCGAGACTGCGCACGCCGAAGCGGAGGTTTCAACGCGTAAGCTTAAAGCCAACCGCCGCAGCAGAAAAATAGCATTAAGCTTTGGAATACTTGCTGTCCTGCTTTTCGTGATAATCGGCCTTGTATTTCTAAACGGCTATTTTCTTAAGGATTTGTTTTCGGATCCCGTAAAGGTCGAAGTTGAAGACTTTGTCGGCAGATACTATGAAGATGTTATAAATGACAGCGATTATAAGAAAGTTTATGATTTTAAGGTTACATTTAAAGTAGATACCGAGCATGAGTACGGAATTATTCTTTCACAGGACCCGGAAGCCGGGCGCAGGAAGACTGTCAGTGATAAAGGAGATAAAATAACCGTTGAACTTGTATGCGCGGCTGATGTTGATGAGCAGAAGCGCCTGTTTGAAGTTCCCGATGTTGTCAATCGAGAACGCGAGGAAGCAATAAGCTTGATTCAGGATGCGGGCTTTTCCTATTCACTTGAACAGGCAACATCAGAAAGCGTTGAAAAGGGATATGTTATCAGCACGGAGCCGTCAGCAGGGGCGGCAGCAGATGAGGGTACCGAAGTTAAAATAATTATCAGTTCAGGCCCTGAAACGGTTATGACTAATGTGCCGCAGCTTGTAGGCCTTTCAAAGGACGCAGCCATTGCTAAAATAGGAAGCAGCAACCTCGGTGTAGGAAGTATTGAAACTGCGGAGAGTGAGCTTGAAGCAGGTACGGTTATAGCTCAGAACATCGCATCGGGAACTCAGGTTGAGGAAAATACAAAGATATCAATCACAATCTCATCCGGCCCTTCGGAAAATGGTGGCTGAATGGAAGGAACCATAATAAAAGCCCTCAGCGGGTTTTACTATGTCAGTGCCGGTGAAAGTGTCTACGAATGCCGTGCTCGGGGAAAATTCCGCCTTGACGGTACCTCCCCAATGGTGGGTGATAATGTAAGCTTTGAACCGGACGGAAACAAAGGATATGTTGTTGAAGTAAGGGAACGGAAGAATTATTTCATTCGTCCGGCAGTGGCAAATATAGATACACTTGTTTTTATTGCCGCCAATACTAATCCGGTTACGGATCCGTTTCTTATAGATCGAGTGTCCGTTATCGCAGAGGAAGCCGACTGCGAGCTTGTTGTATGCATAAATAAAACAGATATAGATCCGGCTGATGAACTTTATGACATATATTCGTCCTCGGGCTTTAAAACATACAGAGTCAGCGCGGCGACAGGCAGCGGAATTGCAGAACTGAAGTTGTCGCTTAAAGGCAAGATTTG
Source organism: bacterium (assembly GCA_963590435.1). Lineage (GTDB taxonomy): Bacteria > Bacillota > Clostridia > Oscillospirales > Oscillospiraceae > F23-B02. Next base: position 3,733 of record CAVAPG010000061.1, on the reverse strand, counting down.
TGCATTCACCGGTAATTCGGGCGTAGGTAAGTCAAGTATACTCAACGCTATGGTGCCAAATCTTAATCTGCAGACAGGTGAGGTCAGCGCGAAGCTCGGTCGTGGCAGACATACGACAAGGCATGTTGAACTGTTCGATGCAGGAGAAAACACTTATATTGCCGATACTCCGGGATTTGCATCCTTTGAAATTGAAATGATGCAAACAGTAGATAAATCAGATTTGCAGTATGATTTCAGGGAATTCAAAAAATATTTAGGCGAATGCCGATTTGATGACTGTGCTCATATAAAAGAGCCCGGATGCGCGATAACACAGGCAGTAAAAACCGGTCAGATTAAAAAAAGCCGATATGAATCGTACGCAAGACTTTATGAGATCGCTTCAAAGAGCAAATTATGGGAAAGCAAATAGTTTGCATAAAAAACGGCTTTTTTCTTTATTTTTGATATTTAATGTGATAGAATATCGCGAAAGAAAATTTATATTTAGACAGAATATTATGGAGGCACATCATGAGTGATAACTACATCAGCTGCAAGGCAGAAAACGGCAGCATAAACATATCAGAGGATGTTATTTCGGCAATGGTTCGTGCGGCTGTTACAGAAGTCGAAGGTGTTGCCGCAATATCAAATACCACTACCGGCGAGCTTGCCGAGCTTATCGGGATAAAATCCATGTCAAAGGGTATAACTGTTCGGATAATTGACGACACTGTTAAGGTGGATGTTATTATTCTCGTTCGCTATGGTAGCAATATAGTAAATGTCGCACGTGAGGTTCAGAGCTCTGTAGGCGAAGTAGTCCAGGCTGTTACCGGAATAGAAAAAGCGGAAATTAATGTTCATGTTTCAGGCGTTTCATTTGAAAAATAAGATGCGAGGTATTTGAAAAATGAAAAGAACTACCGCACGCGAGATAGCGGTGCAGCTTAGCTTTTATGTCAATTCAAATGAAAAACCCGTTGACGAGCTGCTTGATGATTTTTTTGAAAAAGAGTATTATGACACGCTTTCCGCAGAAAACGAGCTTTTTTCTGAGTATCCCGAAAAAAAGCAGCGCGATTATATAACGCGTCTGGTAACCACAGCGTATGACTATCGGATCCAGATCAATAAGCTCATAGAAAAATATGCACAAGGTTGGAAAACGGAGCGAATGTCTAAGACAGCTGCAGCTATACTCCGTTGCGCAATCAGCGAGATAATGTATATGGATGACATCCCTGCCAATGTTGCAATCAATGAGGCAGTAGAGCTTGCCAAGGGCTATGACGAGCCGGAGACGGTATCGTTTATAAACGGAATCCTTGGCAGCATAGTGCGTGGAGAGCTTCCCACAACAGAGCAGGATAGCACTGATACCGAAGCTGAGACGGAGACCGTGTAATGAATCAGCAGAGCATTACGGTATCCGAACTTAACCAAATAATTAAAACGCTTATTGACGGCGAGCCTGTCCTGAACAGAGTATGTGTGCGCGGTGAATTGTCAAACTACAAAGTTTATCCGTCAGGTCATCACTATTTCACTTTAAAGGATTCGGAGAGCAGTCTGCGTTGTGTGATGTTTAAAAGCAGTGCGTCCAAACTGCGTTTTCGTCCGGAAAGCGGAATGGGTGTCACTGCTTTTGGCCGTGTGTCGGTTTTTCCGCGCGACGGTGCATATCAGCTCTACTGCAGTGAGCTTATCCCGGAAGGAACGGGTGACCTGCAGATTGCATATGAGCAGCTTAAGGCAAAACTTCGTGAGGAAGGTCTGTTTGATCCTGCGCATAAGAAGCCATTGCCTAAATTCCCTAAAAAAATTGCAATTATAACATCGTCTGCCGGCGCTGCGGTCCATGATATGATTCGCATTCTCAAAACCCGTTGGAGCATGACGGACGTAGTCCTTTTGCCGGTGAGGGTACAAGGCGTAGAGGCTCCGCCGGAAATTGTCGGAGCTATCAGGTATGCCAACCGCTATAAGGTTGCCGATCTCATCATAACCGGACGAGGCGGGGGTTCAATTGAGGATCTTTGGGCTTTTAATGATGAGCGTGTTGCAAGGGCAATATATGAGTCCGAGCTGCCGGTTATTTCGGCAGTGGGACATGAGCCGGATGTCACCATATCGGATTATGTCGCCGATGTGCGTGCATCTACGCCATCAAATGCAGCTGAAATTGCCGTCCCTGATGAGACAGAGATGCGTGAGTATCTTATGAGCATAAGCATTCGACAGCCTCAGGCTATGCAGAAAAGCTTAAACCGCATGAGCACCCGACTTGACGATATCAAGAGCAGACGCGTATTGAAAGACCCAATGACATATATAGATTCAAAACGCACAGAGCTTGACTATGTCAGGGAAAAACTTATTTCTGCAGCTGAGAAAACAAATTCCGCAAATCGTCACAGTTTCGTCTCTCTTGCGTCTGCCTTGGATGCGATGAGCCCGCTGAAGGTTCTGAGCAGAGGTTATGCGATTGCAAGCAAAGACGATGGACAACTTATTAAAAGTGTTTATGATGTGGCGTGCGGTGATAAGCTGCAGCTTAATGTCAGCGACGGTTTTATAAAATGTACAGTAGACGAAAGTGAGGCCAAGAGCCATGGATAAGGATAAAATCAGCTTTGAGGAATCTATAAAACGCCTTGATGAAATAGTAAAGCTTCTTGAGCGCGGTGACGCTCCGCTGAGTGAATCACTAAAGCTGTTCGAAGAAGGCACTGCACTTATCTCAAATTGCGATACACTGCTTAATGAGGCAGAGCAAAAAGTTGTTAAACTCAGAAAAGGGCAGAACGGCGAGCCCGAAGAGCTTCCGTTCGGTGATTGATATGACAAATGCTGAATATAAAAATCTCATAGATTCAAAGCTCTCAGAGTACTTTAATGCAGAGGGTCTTAGTTATGATGGGCTGTTAGATTCAATGCATTACAGCCTCACGGCAGGCGGAAAGAGAATTCGCCCGATGCTTGTGCTTGAGTTTTGCCGCGTTTCCGGTGGAGACGCTGAAAAAGCGCTTCCCGTTGCGTGCGCTATTGAAATGCTGCATACATACAGTCTTATTCATGATGATCTTCCCTGTATGGATAATGATGATCTGCGGCGCGGTAAACCGACAAATCATGTTGTTTACGGCGAGTGTACCGCAACTTTAGCCGGAGATGCACTTCAGGCAGCGGCATTCGGAACTATAGCACACAGTAAGCTCACAGCTGAAGCAAAGGTGTCCTGCATAGCAATACTTGCAGACGCTGTCGGTTGTGACGGAATGTGTGCAGGTCAGTATCTTGACATGATTGGCGAGAGTAAAATGCTCACGGAAGATGAGTTAAATGATATAAACTCTCATAAGACCGGCGCTTTGCTTACGGCCGCGTGCTGCATGGGTGTTGCGGCTGCCGGCGGCAGTGAGAAAATGCTTGAGGCTGCATCACAGTATGGTGCGGCACTCGGCGAGGCTTTTCAGATTCGCGATGATATTCTCGATGTTATAAGCACAAGTGAAGAACTCGGTAAGCCGATAGGGTCCGATGCACAGGAGCATAAAAATACATATATGGCTCTGCTTGGAGAGCAAGAATGCATGGAGAAGATTGAAAAGCTTACGGAACAGGCAAAAGCCGCACTCAACGGAGTTTTCACAGACAAAGAATTCTTGTGCAATCTTGCCGATTTGATGGTAACAAGAAAGAATTGAGATAAACAAATTGAAAAACCGCGTCGAATGTCTATTGT
>CAVAPG010000060.1:0-10220 GCA_963590435.1 bacterium | reverse complement strand
GAAACCTCGCGCGGAAGGTCGATTTCTGCAGGCGGGCAAAGGTTTGGTCTATGGTCGCCATTAATGCATTTACTTCCTTTGCATGCCGTGTTATGCATTCAAAAACTCAGATTGTCTTCCATAGCTCGTAATATAAACGCCTTTTTGCGCGCGCGTCATTGCGACGTATCGAACCCCAGCCAAATTTTCCAATGTGCAAACAATAGAAACATGATCTGCTTTTATCAAATCTCATCAAAACCGGCGAAACTGTACCAGGATTTTTGCCTCAGAAAACGGAACCGATCAGGGGACTAAAACGGTGCTCTGAAGGAGCCAAAATCAATCTCAATGAAGCCTGTTCAGCGCCGAATTTTGCCCTATTTTTTAACACAAATAGGGTTCAAAATGGCCACTTGCCCACTTATTAACACAAAAAGACGGGGTCAAAGCTGGTCGAATCAGGTAAAAATCAGACAAACCGAATCATCCGAGATGATATGGAAAAGCCCCGGAAAACCTTGATTTTCCGGGGTTTTTGAAGCAATTTGATTGAAAATCGCGCCCAATTATCTCTTGCTGAACTGAGGCGCGCGACGTGCGGCCTTGAGACCGTACTTCTTGCGTTCCTTCATTCTGGGGTCGCGGGTCAGGAAGCCTGCGGCCTTAAGAGATGCGCGGTAGTTCTCGTCAACGAGAAGCAGTGCGCGGGAGATGCCGTGACGGATTGCGCCGGCCTGACCGGAAACGCCGCCGCCATGGACGGTTGCTTCGATGTCAACCTTGCCGACAGTGCCGGTGGTGACCAGGGGCTGACGAACGATGAGCTTGAGGGTTTCAAGGCCGAAGTAATCGTCGATATCACGGCCGTTGATGGTGATTGCACCTGTGCCGTTGGGGATGAGGTGGACGCGTGCTACAGACTGCTTTCTGCGTCCTGTGCCGTACATATACGGTCTTTTGCACTTATAAGTTGCCATATTCTCTTCCTCCTATTAGCGATCCCAAACTTCGGGCTTCTGTGCTGCGTGGGTGTGCTCTGCACCGGCAAAGATGCGCAGGCGCTTAAGTTGCCACTGGGCGATGGTGTTCTTCTGAAGCATGCCGCGGACTGCAAGACGCATTGCCAGCTCGGGGCGCTTTGCCATCAGGTGCTTATACTGGGTTTCCTTCAGACCGCCGACCCAGCCGGAGTGAGTGCGATAGTACTTCTGCTCGAGCTTCTTGCCGGTCAGGACTGCGTCCTTGGCGTTGATGATGATGACATAATCGCCGCAGTCGACGTGAGGAGTATAGGTGGGTTTAAGCTTGCCGCGAAGCAGGTCGGCGGCAGCTGCAGCGGTCTTGCCGAGGGGCTTGCCTGCTGCATCAAGGACATACCATTTTCTTTCAACGGTTTCCTTGGTAAGCATTGTCGTGGACATATTTGTGCCTCCAAAAAATTAAATAATACTTTGACTTTTCAACGGGGCGCTATTACAATATTCACATCTGAAAAATAGCGTGCTATATTTTTATACCACAGTGACGAAACAGTGTCAACAACGATTTTAATCTGTGCATCGGAAACTCGCAAATTCTCCCGAATGCTCGTTAAATCTGCCGGATGCTGAATTTCGATTTTAAATATTACGAGGTGCTTCGTTTTGGATATCCGCGCATTGAATGAATTTTCGGGAATTATACGCAAGGCCGTGGACGATTACGGCATGATAAATGAGGGCGACAAGGTCGCCGTAGGCGTGTCCGGCGGCAAGGACAGCACGCTGCTTCTGCTGGCGCTCAAGCACCTGCAGAGCTATTACCCGAAGCATTTCGAGCTTGAGGCCATAACAATAGAGCTGGGGTTTGAGGGCATGGATTTTTCGCCGGTACGCAACATGTGCAATGAGCTCGGCATCCCCTACACCTGCCTGAAAACGGATATAAAAGAGATTGTCTTCGATGTGCGCAAGGAGGATAATCCCTGCTCGCTTTGCGCAAAAATGCGCCGCGGCGCACTCAACGACGCAATCCGTGCGCGCGGCATCTCGAAGCTTGCGCTCGGACATCACTTTGACGATGCGGTCGAGACATTTCTCATGAGCCTGCTGTTTGAAGGCCGACTGAGCTGCTTCAGACCGGTTACATATATGGACCGCAGCGGCGTGACGCAGATCCGCCCGCTCATCTACGCCGGCGAGCAGAAGATAATAAACCTCGCGGACGCGCTTGACATACCGATTGTCGAAAATCCCTGTCCGCAGGACAAGGCAAGCAAGCGCTATGAAATAAAGCAGCTTATAAAAAGCCTCTCGGCGCAGTATCCGGACATGAAATCAAAGGTCTTCGGTGCTATGCAGCGCATGCCTCTGCCCGGCTGGGGCATCGAAAAAGGCAGATAAACACGCTATTTCCGCTCGACAAATTGACAGACGCCCTTGAGCGTACACTTCTCGCAGTCGGGTTTGCGCGCTGTGCAGACGGTCCGACCGTGCAGGACGATACGGTGGCAAAAGTCGGAGCTTTTCTCCGGCGGAAGACATTTGCGCAGCTGCTGCTCTATCTTGACGGGATCGGTCAGATTATCCACCAGTCCCAAGCGGTTGGATATACGGATGCAGTGCGTGTCGACCACCGTTGAGCCGGGCACCTTGAAGATATCTCCGAGGATGAGGTTTGCCGTTTTACGCCCGACCCCCGGCAGCTTCAGCAGATCGTCCATATTTCCCGGAACCTTGCCGCCGAAATCGCGGATTATCATCTGAGCGGCGCCGACAATGTCCCTCGCCTTTGCCCTGTAAAAGCCGCAGGAATGCACATATTCCTCGACCTCGGCGACATCGGCTCCGGCAAAGCTCTCAAGCGTCGGAAAGCGTGCAAACAGCGCAGGCGTTACCTCGTTTACGCGCGCATCGGTGCATTGTGCCGCAAGGCGCACCGAGAACAGAAGCTCATAATCTTTTTTATAATCAAGCGTGCAGTCGGCAAGCGGATATGCCTGCTCAAGCAGGTTTACTATCTGCTCGACTTGCTGTTTTGTGCGCATTGAAATCACCTCATTGCAATATTACCACACAGTGGGACGCCGCGCTGTCGCAAATGCGTCCGAAGTGCAATTTTCCGGAGGATAAACGCATGTACAAACCACTTGCAGACGAAATAAGACCCCACAGCCTTGACGACGTTGTCGGCCAGAAGCACATTCTCGGCCAGCGCGGGCTGCTGCGGCGCATCGTCGAAAGCGGCAATGTTCCGAATATGATATTTTACGGTCCGTCCGGTACGGGCAAGACCACCGTTGCACGCATTATCGCGGAAAAGACCAACCGCACACTGCGCAAGCTCAACGCAACGACTGCAGGCCTTGCCGATATAAAGGAGATAATCTCCGAGCTCGACACTCTGCTGACTCCTGGCGGCGTTCTTCTGTATCTCGACGAGATTCAGTACTTCAACAAAAAACAGCAGCAGTCACTTCTGGAGTTCATAGAAGACGGGCGCATAACGCTCATCGCTTCAACAACCGAAAACCCGTATTTCTGCGTTTTCGGTGCAATTTTAAGCCGCTCGACGGTTTTTGAGTTCAAGCCTGTAAGCCCTGCGGAGGCAGAGCCTGCCGTAATGCGCGCTTTTAATATTCTCGCAGAGCGTGACGGCAAAACCCTCGAGCCTGAGGACGGCGTTATCGAAAGAATAAGCATGTCCTGCGGCGGTGATGTGCGCAAGGCAATAAATGCGGTGGAGCTGCTTTATTCCGCCGGAGTGTGCGACGGCGATAAAATTCACATAAGCCTTGACGATGCCAAGGCTGTCACTCAGCGCAGCGCCATGCGCTATGACCGCGACGGAGATGAGCACTTCGATGCGCTTTCGGCTCTTATGAAATCACTGCGCGGCTCCGATCCCGATGCGGCGCTGCATTATCTGGCGCGGCTTCTGGAGGCAGGCGACCTGACGGGCGCATGCAGACGTATATTGTGCTCGGCAAGCGAGGATATAGGGCTTGCCTATCCGCAGGCGGTTTCGGTCGTCAAGGCCTGTGTTGACTCCGCGCTGCAGCTCGGACTTCCCGAGGCGCGGCTGCCGCTTGCCGAGGCCGCAATCTTTCTTGCAACGGCCCCGAAATCCAACAGCGTTGTTATGTCGATAGACGCGGCAATTTCGGATGTTCGCGCCGGAAGGAGCGGACATCCGCCCAGGGAGCTTCAGAATGTCCACGCCGACGGCACGGGATTTGAGCGTGAGCAGGGATATAAATATCCGCACAGCTATCCGAATCACTGGGTGCGCCAGCAGTATCTGCCCGATGCTCTGAAGGACGCGCGATACTATGAGTTCGGGGATAATAAGATTGAACAGACCGCGAAGAAATACTGGGACGAGATAAAAAAGTGAGGTGCGATCATGCCAATGGATATCCGTGTCGGCGATGTGCTGACGATGAAAAAGGCCCATCCCTGCGGCGAAAAGCGCTGGCAGGTTCTGCGCATAGGTGCCGACTTCAAGCTCAAATGCCTCGGCTGCGGCCATGAGGTCATGGGTGCGCGCAGTAAATTCGAAAAAAACATCCGAGCTGTCGAGCGCGCACAGCAGGATAAATAAGCGCAGGGAAAAGACCCCATAAGACAGCATTAAGCCCGCTCGGTTGAGCGGGCTTTTAACTTTTTTGCTTATTCCCAGAGCTTTGCGGGATATATTCCGCGCCGGGTCATGTCCGAGATTGCTTTTTTAACCGAGTCGAGATCCTCGCGGTATGTCATGCCGTACCAGGTTTCGCCGCAGTCGAGCACTCTCACCGTTGCAAGGCCCTCCTTGAGCTGCTCATTGGCGACAAAGGGCAGGAAATACTCGCATTTGAGCGGATTTGTCGGCAGATTTTTATCCAGAAAGGCCGGGAAGCGGGCATACAGCTCGTCGAGCATCATGCCGGAAAATCCCCAGAAATTCATCGATACGGTTGAGTCGCCGGACAGAGGGACAAACGTCTGTCCGTCCTCGGTGTAGGCCGCGTCCGTGCCGCGCTTTTCTATATGGGTACGCTCGGTTATATCGACAAGATATCCGTTTTCCACATCGCACACTCCGCGCGCGACCGATCCGTTTTCGGTGACTGTATTGCGGAGCTTATAGCCGACCATGGCGTATTCCGTGGGCTTTTCGGCAGTGCTCAGGAAATCATACATCGCCTTGTATGCGCCTGCTCCGTAGAAATCATCGGCGTTTATGACCGCAAACGGTCCGTCGACAATGCCGCGGCAGCACAGCACCGCGTGTCCCGTACCCCAGGGCTTTTCTCTGCCGTCGGGGACGGAATATCCCTCCGGCAGGACATCAAGCTGCTGATAAACATAGCTGACATCGAAATATTTTTCCATGCGCGAGCCTATTGCGGCCTTGAAGCTCTCTTCAATCTCGTGCTTTATGATAAAGGCTATTTTACGAAAGCCGGCGCGATACGCATCGAAAAGCGAAAAGTCGATTATTGCGTGTCCCGCATCATCGACGGCGGTTATCTGCTTGAGTCCGCCGAAGCGGCTGCCCATGCCGGCAGCCATAATAACAAGTGTAGGCTCTTTCATATCACTTACCGCTCAGATTAAGCTCGTTTATGCCCATTGCAACGGATATGCCGCGGACTGCCTCGAAGGTCTTGTCCTGAGCGATTTCCATGCCGGCATTCATCGCCTCTTCGGAAAATTCGCTGACATCGTCCGGCAGCTTTATAACGGTTTCCGTTGTGATATCGAACACGAAGTATTTATCCTCGGGGTCGTGAATTTTAATGTTCAGATACAGGAATGCAAAGCCGCTCCACTCCTCGGGAAGCTTGACGGAAACCTTGCCGGTCTGGGTGAGCTGAAGCTCGGCGCCTATGCTCGTGTCGAGCTTGCTTGTGAGGCTTACGGTCTTGAAATCGATAAATTCAACCTTCATTTTTTATCTCCCTTTAGTTAGTTCTTTTCTTTCCGAAGAAAAATGCCGCCATAAGTCCGGGGCCGCAGTTTGAGCCTATAGTCGTTCCGATGTAGGTATAGAACACATCGCGGAAGCCAAACTCCGCCTTTATCTCCTCGCCGAACTGCTCGGCCTCCTCGGCAATGTCCGAGTGGCAGATGTACAGGGCCTGACCGGCAGGATCGATGCACAGTTCTTTTATTATCTTGTGTATGCGGTCGATGGTGTGCTTCTTGCCGCGCTCCTTTGCCTGAACTATTAGATGCCCGTCAAGGTCAAGATTGAGTATCGGCCAGATGTTCAGCGCGTGAGCTATGGTCATTCCCGTGCGGCTTACTCTTCCGCTGCGGTAGAGATAAGTAAGGTCGCCTGTTGTGTAATAAGTGTTTACATTGCCCTTTATCCTCTCCAGCTCCGCCTGGCACTCTTCCGCTGTGCTGCCGCCGTCGCGCATATCCGCGGCGCGGATTGCGAGCATGCCGTATCCGACAGAGGCAAGGGTGGAGTCAACAACTCTGATATCGGCATCGGGGAAGTCCTGCTTGATCATTTCCACGGCGGAAACCGCGCTTGCCCATGTTCCGGAAATTCCGCTGCCGAGTGCTATGTGAACGATGGGCAGCTTCCGCTCCAGAAGCGGCGTCCAGAATTCCGTAAACTGATACGGCGTCACCTGACTGGTCTTTGGTGCGGCGCCCGAGCGCATGCCATCATAGAATGCCTTGAGGTCCTTCGGATCCATCGTGTCGGTGAAGCTTTCGTCCCCGATTGCGTATGTCATCTTGAGCGGGATTATTCCGCGGCTGCTGCAGAACGAAAGGGGCAGATCGCAGCCGGAGTCTGTCGTTACTATAAATTTATCCAATGGTCTGTTCCTCCTGTGAGTTCATTATATTACTATATTAATTATATGGAAAGCAGCTCTATTTTTCTTCCGCTGGATCTTATGAGCCCCTCCTCGCGCATGAGGCGAAGCTCGCGCATGAGGCTTGTGCGGTCGATGCACAGGTAGTTTGCAAGCTGTGAAAGACTCAGCTCCGTTTCAAAACAGCTGCTTCCGGTTTTTTCGGCAAGATATTCGAAATAGCTCGTTATCTTCTGCCGAACGGTTTTTTTGCTTATCATGTTGATTCTCAGCGCCATCATCTGCGCTTTTTTCGCCGAAAGGCAAAACAGATTTTTTGTCACCTTGGTGTGATGCTCGCATGCATTGGGGCAGCGGCCGTAAAGCGTGCTCATCTTAAAGAACATGACGCTGCAGTCGGAATCCGCCTCGGCAACATAGCCCAGTCCGCTGTACGGCATGGTGAAAACCTCGCCGAATATGTCATTGACTCCGTAATTTTCAAGCAGAGTATATTCGCCATCGCAGTCGACGCAGTAAAGATGTGCCTTACCGGACAGAAGGACGCACAGATTTTTTACCTCGGGTTCAAAAACGAGTATCGTGTCGCCCTTTTTGAACTTGCGCACCTCCGGTCTGAAGCAGCTTACCATTGCATCGATGCTTGCGCATGTGACATCTCTGAAAAGCTCAACATTCTGAAGATCCAAATCGCTCCCTCCTTTTATGCTTGTGTCTCAGACTGCCTCTTGCGGCAGTGTTTATTTATTATATCACAAAGATGTAGTACATGCCACAGTATTTGGCCGTCGAGCACGACAATATTATAACAATCTCGTAAATAATACAACAAAAATTTGATAAAATTTTAAGAGGGGATCGTCTGTACCCGGGCACGGAGCACAAAGAAACAGCCGGAGTCCTTGCTGTACATGGACTCCGGCTGAACATGTCGGCATTTATTTACTTGAATATCAGAATCAGCGCGGTGCAGGCTATGCCTATGACAAGCATAACGGCAAGGCCTGTCTTGCTCGGCTTTTTAACCTGAAGCGGAACGACAAACAGCACGCCGTTAATTAAAAGCAGCAGCGTATACGCAATCGGAAACGCCTCGCCTATCAGCCCTCTGAAGCAGAACAGAAGCGGAACCGTCAGCGCGGATGATGTTATCGGAACGCCGAGATAATGCTTGCGCTTTTCATCTGTCTGCTGCTGTCGGGTCTCTTCGGTGACATTGTAATATGCAAGTCTTATAAGTCCGGCAAGGGCAAACAGCGCCATGATTGCTATCTGCCACCATTCATTCGCGCCGACGCATACGCCGATTACAAAGGGCAAAACTCCGAAGCAGACAATGTCGCTGAGTGAATCGAGCTGAATTCCGAAGCGCTTTTCCTCGTCTGTGCGGTCCTTTTTCGTGCGTGCGACGATGCCGTCGAACATATCGCAGAAGCCCGAGAACATCAGACATATGACCGCAGGAACAACCTTGCCCCCAACGGCAAAGCCCATACCGACAACGGATGACAGCATACCGATGAACGTGAGCCACACCGTGTAGTTATAATAACCTATCAAAAATAACATCCCCAATTTACACAATGCAATATTAACTGTGTGAGTAGTATACAACACGGTTGGTGTTAATTTCAAGTGCCTTTCGACAACATGTTGACAATCCCTTGAAAAGTCTATACATTTTTGTGCTTTAATGATATACTGCATGTGAGATTACTATTCCGGAGGGAAGAGATATGGAGCTTAGCAGTGTTAAGTATTCGCAATATCTGCAAATATTGCGTGAAGAACTTCTGCCGGCGATGGGATGCACGGAACCGATAGCGATGGCCTATGCGGCGGCAAAAGCGCGTCAGACCCTCGGCAAGATGCCGGATAAAATCGATATTGTCATCAGCGGCAATATAATCAAAAACGTAAAAAGCGTGGTCGTTCCGAACACGGGCGGTCTGAAGGGCATTGCGGCGGCTGTTGCCGCAGGCACGGTTGTCGGCGATGCGGACAAGCAGCTTGAGGTGCTCTCTTCCGTAAAGTCCGAGGAGATTCCCAGGATATCCGAGTTCATGAACAGCTGCCAGATGACCGTCATGAAAGCCGAAAGCGGCAAGCTTCTGGATATTGACCTTCATATGTATAAGGACAGCGACAGTGTTCGCCTGCGCATATGTGATTTCCACACGAACATTGTTCTTATCGAGAAAAACGGCGAGGTGCTGTTCAAAAAGGACGAAAACAGCTCGGAAAGCAGCGAAACCGACCGCAGTGTTCTCAATGTACGCGATATTCTGGATTTTGCGCAGTCGGTGCGCATCGAGGATGTCAGCGATATGCTCGAGAGGCAGATTGAATATAACCTTGCGATAAGCGAGGAGGGACTGCGCGGCAATTACGGCGCATCGATAGGAAAAACTCTTCTGGAAACGCGCGGCGATGATGTCCGCGTCCGTGCACGCGCCCAGGCTGCGGCAGGCTCGGATGCCCGAATGAGCGGCTGTGAAATGCCGGTCGTCATCGTTTCGGGAAGCGGAAATCAGGGCATGACGGCGTCACTGCCCGTCATAGTCTATGCTCTGGATGCCCACGCAAGCCACGAGCAGCTTCTGCGCGCGCTTGTCGTTTCGAATCTTATCACAATCCATCAGAAAACGCCGATCGGCAGACTCAGCGCCTTTTGCGGTGCGGTATCCGCGGGCTGCGGCGCGGCCGCAGGTGTGGCCTGGCTGCTTGACGGAAGCTATGAGGCCGTATCCTCGACCATAACAAACACGCTCGGAATGATATCCGGCACTGTCTGCGACGGGGCAAAGCCCTCATGTGCGACAAAGATTGCATCCGCCGTCGAGGCGGGACTGCTCGGCTTTGACCTGTACGAAAAAGGCAAGGCTCTGCACGGCGGCGACGGCATACTCAAAAACGATGTCGAAAAAACCATCGAATCCGTCGGTCAGCTCGCCCGCGAGGGCATGCGCGAAACCGATGAGGAGATCCTCGATATCATGCTCGATGAATGATTGAATATATAATAAGCATTTCGGTATATATTAAGAAAAACCGCCTTTTTCAAGGCGGTTTTGTCTTGGTGCTCCAGCGGGGATTCGAACCCCGGACACCCTGCTTAAAAGGCAGGTGCTCTGCCTACTGAGCTACTGGGGCGAGTTTTTGGCTGGGATGGCGGGACTCGAACCCACTATATCAGAGTCAAAGTCTGAGGTGTTACCATTACACTACATCCCACCATCTGTTAGTTATTCTATTGTACACAGAGACCGGGCTTTTGTCCGGCCTCTGCGTTTCGTGGGGTGGGTAAAGGGACTCGAACCCTCGACACCCGGAACCACAATCCGGTGCTCTAACCAACTGAGCTACACCCACCATATAATGCATTTGGCACGCCAAGAGGGATTCGAACCCCCGACCTACTGCTTAGAAGGCAGTTGCT